>CALJIY010000214.1 GCA_937973945.1 uncultured Saprospiraceae bacterium
CAGCAGGCAGATTGGTTTTTAATACTCGATCTATGGAAAAACTATAACCTGCATATTTGCCATATTATGGAACAAACGAGCGAAGAACGGTTAAAAAGGGAGCATACCGAGCATAATTTGCATCAAATCGCTATGATAACCGTTCCAAAAGAAGAATCTGTTACATTAGAATACTTTATGAAGGATTATATATTTCATATTGAGCATCATCTAAAACAGATTTATTATCTTACAGCTTGATTAGAGAAGTCAGATGTCAGATCGTTCTGGTTAGCTGACGCTAACGGAACTGTCAGAGGTCAGATTTATGATGTTGACCACGCCATGTAGTCGACATCGTGCATCAGATTATTGGGCTTGAGCAATCATAGTTCATACATCATAAATCATATATCCATCTAGTTCAAAGCGTGATGGATATATGATTTCTGATGTATGATGTATGATTTTCCAGAGCATCCTACTTCCAGGTTAAGAAAATTACACAAAAAGGACTATGAAGCATCCCCTATTTAAAATTCGGGAAAAAGGAAAATATGGGTTCATAAATACAGAAGGAGAAGTAATGATAGAACCTCAGTATTATGAAGCCGAAGATTTTTATAACGATTTTTCCAGGGTTCGTTTCAATAATAAGCTAGTACCTTTAGATCATTTAGGTCGTTTATTAATGAAGCACTCTTTTAATCATGTTGGCTACTTTGAAGAAGGCTTGGCTAAAGCTCAACTAGTCAATCTTTGGGGATTTATAGATCAACGCGGAAGTATCATTATTGATATACAATTTGAAGAGGTTGGCGATTTCAAAAATGGTATTGCTCCAGCGGGTAGTGTAGGCAATATGGGTTATATTGATAAAATAGGGAAATTCGTCATATCGCCCACCTTTCAAAAAACAACGGAATTTACGGGTGATCTAGCAGCTGTCATGAAAAACGATCTATATGGCTTTGTGGATCAACAAGGAATAATGATCATCAAACCGAGGTTTGAAGGGGCTACTTCTTTTCAAGGAAATATAGCAACCATTGTCGAAGGGAATAAATGGGGCGTCATCAATGAAGAAGGGAAGGTATTATTGGAGCCACAGTTTGAAATAATTGAAGGCTTTTCAGAAGGAGAATTTTTTAATGGCATCGCCCTGATTTCTCAAAACGAAAAATACGGTTATATAGATGACCAAGGAACTGTTATTGTAGAACCAATTTACGATTTCGCAGGTGATTTTGGAGAAGGCCTTGCCTTAGTAGAAATCAATAATTTATTTGGTTATATCGACCGTCAAGGGAAGCTCGCTATTCTTCCTCAATTTGAAGACGCAGGCGTCTTTTCTGAAGGTTTGGCACAAGTCAAAGTAGATGGAAAATGGGGATTTATTAATACCGATGGTGACTTTGCCGTTCCAGCCCTATTTGAAGAAGTGCAGCCTTTTAAAAATGGTTTAGCTTGGATGAGCAGCGGAGATCAATGGGGATATATTGATCGGTTTGGGGAATCTATTTGGAAGGAGGTGGAATAGCTGTCAGCTTTTAGCCATTAGCCTCAATCAATACATGAAGCTAACAGCTAAATTAAACCCAACTCATATCCCTGCTCATTAAAGCCCTTTAGTTTCTCATAAGATTGTTGATCTATTAGTTTTTTCTCCATAGAGATTTGCACATTATTTCGGTAGGTACCAACTTCTGTGTCCAGTTTGATTTTACTTTTAACCGCATTTGTCAATAAAGTATTCCTTTCCAAGTTCCTCATCTTATATTCATGCTCCAATTCATCTAACAAATAATCGCAGGGACTGCGGCTAGTAATTAGCTTGGCAAATATAGGGGCCGTTTCAATAGTTACAAACAGAAGCATCACGAAGATATTCGCTAGATGTATCGCTTCACTTTCTTTAGATAATCTGTCCAAGACATCCATTCGTGCCGCTAAGCCACCATAGCTAGCTCTATCCAAACTAGCAATTTCTTGGGTAATGGAAGTATTGACATTTTGAATGCCCGCCTCCTGCTTTTGAATAATAGGAAGATAAGCAGCCACTAACTGGTCTATCTCTCTCTGGGCATTTTCCGCAGCTAATTTCTTAGCTTTATATATTGGTCCTAAACTTCGCATTCCAGAGCCACCAGTACCATCCGCTTCCTGAATCGCCATTAAGGATAAAGAATCTCGAGTGGCTGTCTTCTGCGCAATTTCAGTTTTTAGTTGATTAATATTATTTTGGAAGTCTGTTATTTGCAAAGCGTATCTCGCTCGGACTTCGTCCTCTTGTTTTTTGTAAACTTCCTGTTCCATCTGCACTAAACCCGAATTAATTTCTTTTTCAAATATCTTCAATTCCAAAGGCTTAGAAATGACAAGAGCCAAAAAAACAGCTAAAATTAATCGTGGAAAAGCAACTATAAAATCTTTGAACCAAGAGCCTTTACTTTTCATACTCAGCACGATATACCGATCCAAATTAAAAATCATTAAACCCCAAACGATGCCAAATGCTAGCGCAGCCATCCAATTATCAAACACCGTATATAATGCATATCCTCCTGAGAAAAACGCCAATAAGCCTGTAAATAGGATCGTACCTCCGACACTCATATATTTATTTTCATCCGATGGTGCTTTCTCTAAAATACTACGATCTACACCAGCACAGAATAATAAAAAATCTTTCATTTTTTTCATAACGGGAATTTTTGGTGATTTGAATAAATTCTAATTGCACAGAAAATCAATAAGTTCTGTACCCTTTTGAATTACCTCAAAGAAAGATGAATCCATTCAAAAATTCCACATTCTTAGATATATACGGATGAAAATTGGATGAGTGACGATTGATCTCTAGATGAGTAATGACTCATCTAATAACAAGAAAATAAATATCTATAACAAAAGGTGAGAATCTATAGCAATAAATTAAGGAAGTATATTAGAAGGGAGGAATGTTAGATTAATTTCTTTTTTAGTACTTCTGGTCTTTCAGTGGTAATATGTCCATTCTCTAATTCAAAATATAAGATTTGATTTCGGGAAAAAATCTTAGGAATCCCATATCTTTTATTATCTAACTTCGCTTGATTAGCTGCTTGGTTGGCAATTCTTAGGATATTGCGCAATTCCAAATACAAATCATTATTCTCTAATTTTTCAACTTCTTTCATCTTTTTATTTTTTGATTGATTTGAAATGATTAAACAAGATTTGGTTCTCAATACTGAATTGATCTTGTGTTCCTATAGCCACTTGTTGATAATTCTCATCACCATTATATAACAATATCCAAGAATCAGATAATTGAGTAAAATTATCCCAAAAGTTAGTTAAACTTCTTTGGAATCTTCTTCTTATATCTTCTTCAGGAACATTATGGCCTCCTTTTAATACTCTTGAACGTACTCTCTCAACACATAATTCTTCATTATCTACAAAAATATAAATCAATTTTACTCGATAGCCTAATGCTTTTGATTTCTTTGCTACTTTATTGATATAGCTACCAGATAAAGTAGTCTCTATAACGATATTTTCCCTTTCCTTTATACCTTATTTAATTTTGAAAAAAATATTCTTCCTGCCTTTATCATAGCATTCTCTAAACCTTCTTTCTCTATCTTTTTAGCTATTTCGTCAGCATTTAGAAATTTATACTTTAACTTCTTTACGTAGGGCTTTGCGAATGTTGTTTTCCCTACTCCATTAGCTCCTCCAATAATTATTATTTCCGCTTTCTTCTTACCCATAGATTGCTTTTTACCAAAACCTTAAACAGATAATAACACTTACCCCTTCAACAACGCCACCATATCCACACGCCCCTCCCCAAACGACTCCGCATAATCCAAAGCAGTCTGACCATTCTTATTAACAATCGTTTTGTCAGCCCCTTCAGAGAGCAAGCCATTCAACCAATCTGCTCGATTATACTTGATCGCCCATTCTAAAAGAGACTTGCCTTCTAAAATTTGGTTCATATCTATTTTATGCTTGGCATATAAAGGTAATAAGCCAATCGACCCTTCTTCCATTCCTTTTAGTAAAGGAGAAGTGCCTTCTTTGCCACCAAAATTAATATCGGCACCCGCTTTTATTAATTGATCCAACATTTTAGGATCATTGAAAGCAATATATTGTATACTTAGCTTTTGCTTTTTATCATTAATGACCTCGGCGATAGTAGTTGGATCTTGCTTCTCCAACATGAATTTCACTAATTTATAAGACTTCATTTCTACCGCAAGGCTAAGCGGTGAATGCCCCTTTTTTGCCGTGCTTTTAAATACATCTGCTCCTTTATCAATTAAAGCACCCGTCGCCTTTGCATGTTTCTGCTCTATAGCAGCTAGTAAAGGTGTTAAGCCAGTTTTTGTATCTACTTTATTTAAGTCTTTTTCCCCTATTTGATTCACCAGTACGGTGATAGCTGTTTCTTCTTTTTCTTGTATTGCTTTTATCAAAGCACCAGAAATACTACCTGTTTCTTTAATAAAAGGAATGACAGGAGTACTAGTCTTTTTTGCTTTAGCTTTTTTAGGGCTCGATGTTTTGGGAGTAGCCTTCTTAGTAGTTTTTACTTTGGCGGTAGCATTTTCTAATTTCTTTTTAGTCGCTTTATCCGTAATAGACGTTACTTGCTTTGCTTTGTCTACCAGATCTTCTTTTAACTTCTTAGTTGCTGCTTCTACCGTTTTACCTAACTCAATAGTTTTTTGAATTCTTTCTTTTTTCTTTTGTGTAGCAGTGGAAACTGGTCGTTTCTTAGGAATGGGTTTCGGTGCTTCTTTTCTAATCACCTTTGTTGTTTCTGGCTTTTCAACTACAGGTGGGGCTACTTTTTTCTCTGGGGTAGGTGTCGCTGCTTTTGGATTAGACAGCAAATTTATCATACTCTTATTCTTCTTATGCTTGGCAAAATCCATAGGAGTATCCCCTGTTGCAATTGGAAGTGTAGGATCTCCTCCTGCATCTAATAGCATTTTTACTATTGGTTCATGTGCCCATGTTACTGCTTTATATAATGCCGATTCGCCATCATTTCCTTGTAGATTGGGATCAGCACCTCCTGCTAGTAACAAGGCAATCATTTCCTCATTCAAATTATCAATAGCCATTGGCAAGGCTAAACGCTCTATACCATCCGTACGATTCGGGTCCATACCAGCAGTCATGGCTCGACGAACGGTTTCTGTATCATTTTTATCAATTGCCTGTATCAAGTCTAGGGTATCCATAGAGAAACGATCTACGACACCAGAGAAAAAACGACCTAATTTTTTGCGGGTACTTCCTTTATCTTTGTTGTATAACATGTGGTAAGACTTTTCTTACAAAGATAATGATTGTGGAAGAATGGTGGGTAATAAATTTAACTTCAACGCCAATCTCAACTTCAAAACGAGATGTCCCCACTTGAGTCGGTCAAAGTGATGATTTGAGGTTGAGATTGAAGTTGAAATTTCCTATTTCTTAGCTTTCAAGTTTTGCAAAAAGGTATCTAGCTCCACTTCACTATAAAAGAGTACCTCTCGTGGCTTACTACCTATACTAGCTCCTACGATACCGAAAGCTTCCATTTGATCCATAATTCTACCGGCTCTATTGTACCCCAACTTCAAACGACGTTGGATCATAGAAGTAGAACCATGTTGGTTACTAACCACTAAACGAGCTGCATCTTCGAATAAATCATCTAATTCCGACAATTTCATTTGTCCAGCTACGGCATGTTCCTCATCATCTCCGACAAATTCTGGTAAGAAATGAGGGACTGGGTAGCCTTGCTGTGCGGCTATAAAGTCAATGACACTTTCTACTTCAGGCGTATCTACAAAAGCACACTGTAGTCGGACCATATCCCCTCCAACGGTCAAAAGCATATCTCCACGCCCCACCAATTGCTCTGCGCCACTACCATCTAAAATCGTTCTAGAGTCAATCTTAGAAGTTACTTTAAAAGCTAGACGGGCAGGGAAATTGGCTTTAATCACCCCCGTAATAATGTTAACAGATGGACGCTGCGTAGCAATAATCAAGTGAATACCAACCGCTCTGGCTAACTGTGCCAAACGTCCAATCGGCAATTCGATCTCTTTACCCGCAGTCATAATTAAATCTGCAAACTCATCTATGACTAATACAATGAATGGTAAAAATTTATGACCTTTCTCTGGATTCAATGTCCGTTTAACAAACTTCGCATTGTATTCCTTTATATTTCTTGCATGTGCTTTCTTCAGTAAATTATAACGGTCATCCATCTCTATCGTAAGAGAGTTGAGCGTATGGACTACCTTATTGGTTTCTGTGGTAATAGGCTCGTCCTGGTTAGGCAAGTAGGCTAAGAAGTGATTCTCTAATTTAGCATACGGAAATAATTCCACCTTCTTAGGATCGACTAAAACCAATTTCACCTGTGATGGATGCTTTTTATACAACAAGGACATTAATATCGTATTGATACCTACCGACTTACCTTGTCCTGTAGCACCCGCTACTAGCAAGTGAGGCATCTTCGCTAAATCCGCTACAAACACCTCATTAGAGATAGTTTTACCTAAAGCAATCGGTAAATCCATTTTGGCCCGCTTAAATTTATCAGAAATCAAGATTTCTTTTAAGCCAACCGTCTGCATATTTTTATTCGGCACCTCAATACCGATCGTACCACGTCCAGGAATAGGGGCAATAATCCGAATCCCCAAAGCAGACAAACTTAAGGCAATGTCATCCTCTAAGTTTTTAATTTTAGAAATCCTTACACCTGGTGCAGGAACGATTTCATATAAAGTTACGGTTGGGCCGATAGTCGCCCGTATCTTAGTAATTTCAATTTTATAGTTGAGTAGCGTCTCGATAATTAAATCCTTGTTACTCTCTAGCTCTGCTCGATCAATCTCTACATTATTATCTGAATAATCTTTCAATAAAGAGGTAACAGGGTTTTCAAAAGAAGACAACTCTAAAGTTGGATCAAATGGTTCTAGATGCGTCTTATTCTCTTTCTCAACAGATAGCGTTGGCTGTGGTATACCTGCTACTTTCAATTCTTCTGATGCCGTAGGTGGTACGACTACTTTAGAAGGTACTTGAATTTCTAATTGGGAATCCTTTGACAGCACTTCTGGCTTTTGTCGTTCTTTCTTCACTAAATCAAATGACAATTGGCTCCCTCTATCAACAGGATCTGCGGAAGGCTGGACCGTAGACTGAACAGCGGGTGTTTTCCCTCCCATAGGCTTTTGGGAGATAGCAGCGGCATCCCGCTTTGGCTTCAAACTAGTTGCAGCTGCCATAGATGGAAGCGGCGTAGTCTTTCGTCTGTTCATTTGCCCACTATACAATTCCTGAAAGTACAATTTCATTTCCCGCCAAGCACTCCCCATGGTCATATCGCTGAAATTAGGATTAAAGATCCAAGTCGCAAGACCTGCAATAGAAAATAAAAACAACAAAATCATTCCTGCTGTACCTACAAATTTATGCAGCCAAGCGTTGATACTCTCACCAAACGCCCCACCCCATGAAAAAGTAGACCCACTGAAAATAAACTCCAGTAAGACAGAAAAGACTAATATTAGAATTAAGGTATATTTAAAAACTTGGTAGAATCGCTTCTTAGAAGATCGATTGATTAAGACCTGTCCCCATAGTGTTAAAAGACCGACAAATAGGAAAGAAGGTACGCCAAAGCCCCAATAGAAGAACATATTGGACACAATAGCCCCTAATCGACCTAGCCAATTAGCCATCGATAGGTCACTTTGCGTGAACAATTTCCATGAAAATCTTAGTACCCGATCCTGGTCTGCTTGCCAAGTAAATAGGTAAGATACAAATGCGACTAATAGGTAAAGTGAAAGGAAAATACAGAATATTCCCATCAATTTAGGCACGCGCTCATCTTTGACACCTTTCCTTAGTGGTGCCTTTGCTTTATTATTCCGTTTTTTCGTACTCATGTAGTTGAATAGATTGACGGTCTTCTCTTAAGTCCGTTTTCCTCATAGTCTTACAAAAATACGTTTTATATGCTTAAATGTCGAATTTTTATGGACTGGATTAGAAAGAAGTTAGCCCTCAGAAATCAGCGGTCAGATCACTACGCTATCAGATTGCTAGTTAGGTTTAATAAGCTTCACCTTGTCAATATCTTATGTCTAACATCTGACAGTTCTATAAACTACTAGACATTTAGATGTCTAAAGTCAGAATGCTACGCTGTCAGATTGCCAAATACGCTTACAAGCCTCACGTTGTCAACATCTTACGTCTGACACCTGACAGTCCTGAAAGGACGATCTGACCTCTGGCTTCTTTTTTAACTATTATCCGGTTTCAAACCCAATCGCATCCTCAAATCGTGGACCAATGGGTTCTTTTCCCGCATCATTTCGTATTTCTCCTTAGTAGATAAGATTTTCTTAGTGACAACCAGATCTTTAGCTTTAGATTGGTCAATAAGAATCTCCATCCCTAGTTTTGGAATATTTAGTTCTTTCCTTAGATATGGGACTAAATTTGACTCTTGTTGAATCAAACTTTTAGCCATTTGAGATCCTACTTCAATCAATATAGTTTGTTTATCCTTTATAGAAATCTCCGCAGACCTAAATGAAGTTTGAGCCGATGGTGATTCAACCATCATAATATACTCTTCCCAAAAATTAGTTAAGCTTGCTATTTCTAATTCAGATGTCTTAACATTTACTGGAGCTGCTTCCTCCTCAATAGCAGTTAAATCCTTTAAAGACACCATATCGAATTTGGAACTTTTAACCCGTTTTAGGGAGCCTGGCTTGGTAGCTAAAGACACTGCTTTGGGTTCTTCTACCACAGGTTTGGTTGGTTCTGCAATTATTTCTGATGTAACTGGGATAAGTTCTGGTTCTTGAATCGGCGTATTTGGAGGGGTGTTCTCTTCGATTTCTTTGGCTGTAGCACTATTTTCGGCTTGCCCTGCTTGCACAGGCGGAGTATTTGCCACCGCATCGGAAGAAGATTTTATTTTTGTCGTATTTGGAGTGCTTTTAGCAGCAATTGGCGCCGAAATAGGCTTGGTATTTAGCTCAGGCGTTTTTTTTTCCGCAGTTGCCACAGCCTGAGGATTGCTTGCCAATTCTACTGCCCGACCGATATAGGTCATTTTTATAATGGCCATTTCAACATGCAGGCGTTTATGCCGAGCCATTTTATATTGAACATCACAGTCAGAAGCAATGCTTAAGGCCGTTAAAATAAAGCTAGAAGGTACAATGGAAGCTTGTTTTTGATATCGTTGCTTTAAGGTATCACTAATAGCCAATAAACTAAGCGTTTTAGCATCCTTACACACTAAGAGATTCCTTAAGTGTTCGGCTAAACCGTTAATGAATATATCTGGATCAAAACCTTTTTTAAAAATTTCATCAAAAATCATTAACACACTAGAGACATCTTCTGTAATCATAGCATCTACTACTCTAAAATAGTAGTCATAATCTAAGATATTAAGATTTTCAATAACACTATCATACGTAATCTCTCCACTAGCGAAACTAGTCATTCTATCAAAAATAGATAAAGCATCTCTCAATGCCCCATCTGCTTTTTGGGCAATAATATGCAAGGCTTCCTTTTCCCCTTTTATGTCTTCGCTTTTGCATATATGCTCCAGATGACTAACAATCCTAGGTATTTGAATCCGTTTAAAATCAAATATTTGACATCGAGATAAGATAGTAGGAATAATTTTATGCTTCTCGGTAGTGGCTAAGATAAAAATAGCATAGGGCGGTGGCTCTTCTAATGTCTTCAAAAAAGCATTAAAAGCTTGTTGAGATAGCATATGTACCTCATCTATAATAAAGATTTTGTATTGTCCTTGTTGTGGCTGAAATCGAACCTGTTCGATTAAGGCCCTGATATGATCGACACTATTATTGGACGCAGCATCTAATTCATTAATATTGAAAGAGGCACTACCATTGAAAGCAGTGCAGGAACTACAAGTGTTGCAAGCTTCAAAGTCATCCGTTCTATTCTCGCAATTCAATACTTTTGCTAAAATCCTTGCACAAGTGGTCTTTCCAACCCCTCTAGGTCCACAAAAAAGAAAAGCATGAGCTAGTTGATCGTTTTGCAGGGCATTTTTAAGCGTCTTAGACACATGCTCTTGGCCGACTACTTCATCGAAGCGTTGAGGTCGGTATTTTCTTGCAGAAACGACAAATTGACTCATAATTTTATTACTGGTAGTTTTCAGAGCTGATAATACAAAATAATTTTGTACTTTTTCAAAATATTAGGGTCATAATTAAAAACCATGTAGGTTTAGAATAGAGCTAGCACTTATCGTCATTTTTTAGCCTTGAAACATATAGACGATCGCTAGTGCAAAAATAAAGGAATCTTTTAAGACAAATGATAATTATACAAGACAAACTATTAAGTGACGATATTTTTGAGGTACAATTTCTATGTAACCTCAATGCATGTAAGGGTGCTTGTTGTTGGGAAGGAGAATTTGGCGCACCATTAGAGGAAGAGGAGTTGGTTACCCTAGACAGGATACATGAAGACATCAAGCCTTTTCTAAGTCCATTAGGCATCCAAAAAATAGAAGAAATTGGCAAATACAAGTATTACGAAGAAATCGAAGAATATGGTACTAGCTTACTTCCTAATGGTTCTTGTGTATATATGACTTTAAAAAATGGAAAAGCTAAATGTGGGATAGAAGCCGCTTATGAAGCAGGGGCGATAGACTTTAAAAAGCCGATTTCTTGTCATTTGTACCCAATCAGAGTCTCCACCAATGAAGCAGGCACATTTGAGGCGCTTAATTACGATAAATGGGACATTTGTAAGGCCGCATGTCAGTTAGGAAAAGAGGAACAATTGCCTATGTATCGTTTTTTAAAGGACGCTTTAATCAGGAAATATGGGGAATCTTTTTACGAGGAGATGGAGAGTTTAGGAAGGTATTTAGAACATAAAAAAAGTAAAGGAGACAAATAATCAATATTTATCTCCTTTAAAATTGCTTAAAAAGCACTAGCTATTTATCATCTTCTTCTAGAAAATTATTAATAGCTTTTACAGCATTAGCAATTTTGGGGTATTCAATTTTGTAATGGATGAATTTTCCATCACGCTGGGTTTCTACTAGGCCCGCCAGACGCAAAATCCTTAAATGTTGTGAGGTGATTGACTGCTCCAGCTTAAGTGTATTATAAATTTTATTGACATTTATTGTCCCATTTTGGTCAATAAAGTATAAAATTTTCATTCTCAGTGGATGCGCCAATGCTCTCAAGATTTCGGCTGATGTTTGTAGTTTCTCTTTATTAATATTTACCCTAGCCTTTCTCATAGAACTCTTGGTTTAGTTGAAACAATTATTTACTCTAAGGCAAATATGCATTTTTAAACCATTAATTCAAAAAAAATATAAAAAAAATGCTGTAAAATGAAACATTTTACAGCATTTTTATTGTAAACAACGACTTTGACATCGAAAAACTGGTATTTTACATAGTGTATCCTAGTGTAGAATATATTTTTTTTAGTATTGTTGTTTGTTTTCTGCTTATATAGCCAGTTCTTCTACTAGTCTTGAAATTTGAGCTAGTCTATCCTTGTCTAGTGCGTAATAAATAAATTTCCCTTGACGTTCTGTGATCACGACGCCTGCTCTTCGTAAGATAGCTAAGTGTTGTGACGCAACTGATTGCTCAAGGCGTAACTTAATGTAGATGTCTGTAACAGTCATGCTGTTGTGCTCCTCCAATAAATCAATAACTTTTTGGCGAAGTTTGTGGTTAATTGCTCTAAGTACTAAAACAGCTTTTCTCAATTCGGCGTAATCTAACTGAATGTCATCAGCAGGTCCCTTCTGCAGTACAACAGATTCATTTTTCTGCTTTCTCATAACTATGTTTTCTTTTGTAGTAAATTAAAAAAATATTCTTCCCTCACAAATCCAAATACTATACCAAAGTAACACATTAAAATTGTTTGTAAGGTATAATACCTCTGATTAATAGTCAAAAATAGAAAAAAAAATTCTCAAATACACAATTATTAGCATACATAAATATAATTACCAATTGTTTGATTTAGAGTGCTTTAGCCTTCTTCCTCTAGATCCTAGACTTATAGTCGTTTTTTGGGAATCGTTATATTTGGCGGCTTCAGGTAAATTGGTTCAAAATAAGCAATTGATTCAAACTCTTTTTTCTCGTAGGCGCGCTCTGCTAGAGATACTAGATGAAGCGCACTGCATTTCACATCTAAAAACAAGAATTCTGCTTGATTTACCATCTCTTTGTACTTAGGACTGCCATTGCCAGAAAAAGCTATTTTTTGTCCATTTTGTATATATTCTTCAAAAGTAGAGGCTTCTAAAATCTGTGCTTTACATGGTTTTACACACGTGTTCTTGTTGTTGTAAATTGACATATAGACTTCTTTCCGCCTTGCATCAATCATTGGGCAGTAAAAATCTGCTTGTACCTCTAGCGCAGTTGCTTGAGCGATTGCCTCTAATGTATCAATTGCTATGAGCGGTATGTCAGCAGCATAGCAAATCCCTTTTGCGACAGAAGTGCCCACCCGAAGTGCCGTGTAGGAGCCCGGCCCTTTACTCACCGATACGGCATCTAATTCTTTAAAAGATAAACCTTGCTCCTTCATACTTTCTTGAATTAGGAGCGTTAATTCTTGGGAATGCATCATCGGCCCTGATCCATTCTTGATGGATAGCACTTTTGTCTCTTTGCTGATACATACAGAAGTTAAATCTGTTGCTGTTTCGATATGTAGTAGTATTGCCATTGAGCAATATTACAACTTTTAGTAATATTGAGAAATAATTCTGATCTATTATTTGTGGTAGAATAGAGAGCAGAGAGAAGAGAGCAGAGACCTATTTCGTTTAAAAGGCGATAAATTTTCGTCATACTTTAAACGAAATATATCTCTATTCTCTGCTCTCGCTTCTTTATTCGCATAATGGAATGGTTAAAATCCTCTTAATTCGTATACTAAATTGTATTTGGCAGTGTTTTAGAATGATAATAGTAAGATATTTGTGTGAAGCAGGGCTTCTATTCCCTGGTTCTAGACCTCCCCAACAATTAAGCAACTTTCTGTAAAATTCAATAATTCATGGATATTTCAATCAATAGGAAATTTAGTCCTTTCTCCTCATTAACCGCCCTTCTCTTTTTAGGCATTTTTTCCTTATTCGCTACAAAAAGTACTGCACAAGGGATAGAATTCTTTAAAGGAACCTTTGAAGAAGCAAAGGCAAAAGCAAAGGAGGAAGGCAAACCCATCTTCGTAGATGCTTATGCTGTATGGTGTGGTCCTTGTAAGAGAATGGCAAAACAGGTTTTTACTACGCCAGAAGCTGGTGAATTTTACAATACCAATTTTGTTAATATGAAATTGGATATGGAACAAGGAGAAGGATTAAAATTTAGACAAAAATATCCGGTATCTGCTTTCCCTACCTTATTCTATATTGGTTCCGACGGTGTTGTTCTTCATAAATTAAAGGGTGCACAACAACTAGAAGATTTTATTAAGATCGGTAAGATGGTGCTTAATAAAGTAGATCATAGCAAGGACTATGCAGCAGAATATGAAAAAGGAAAGCGAGATCCTGAGTTTATCTACGAATATATCAAGGCGCTGAATAAATCAAATAAGCCAAGTCTTAAAGTGGCTAATAAGTACTTAACAAAAAAGAAAGATTATAAGGACCCTGTGAATCTCAAGATTGTGTATGAGGCCACTTTGGAGTCTGATTCTAGAATATTTGACTTATTAATCCAACATAAGAAAGCGGTCACGGATCTATATTCTAAGGATTTAGTCACAGCAAAAATCAAGCAAGCTTGCGAAACTACTGCTGCTAAAGCTATTGAGTATGAAAGTGAGGATTTATTAAACGAAGCGAAGGCAGCCATGAAAAAACATCTTCCCAAGGATGCTACCTTGTTCGCTTTGCAATCAGATATGGAATTTTGCCTAGCGATGGGAGATGCACAGAAATACCTCAAATGCTGCAGTGATTATGTAAAAAAAGAGGTGAAAGACAATGATGAAAAACTACATGGATTAGCACAGCAAATAGAAAAGAACTTTTCAAAAAATTCTTCTGCTATGAAACAGGCAGAAAAATTGGCTAAAAAGGCATTAGAGCAAAATGAAGCGGTCTTAGATTATCACTTGACCTATGCTTCTATATTGAATAAGAATGGCAAAAAATCTCAGGCACTAAAAGTAGCGAATGAGTCAATGGAATTAGCAAGTAAGACGGGTGCCGAGAAACATGTCAGACAATTAATTCAAATAATTGGTGGATAATTTATGATTAACTATCCTAAAAAATCAATCGTTTCCTAACGATCTACCGAACGGCTATTCTATTACATAGGATAGCCATTTTTTATATTTGGATTTTAGTACTTTTACGCAAAAAATTAAGGAACATGATAATCCAGCGACATCAATTACTACTATTAGTATTACTCTTTCTATATAATCCGTCCTCCTCCTTCTCACAAGCAGAAAAAGCAGATTCTGTCATTTATAAAGGAATAGAGTTTTTAGATGCAGAATGGGGCGAAGTTTTAGCCTTAGCTGAATTAGAAGGTAAAACAGTTTTTCTAGATGCTTATACTAATTGGTGCAGGCCTTGTAAAGTGATGGAAAAAGAAATCTTCCCAAGACCAGATGTAGGTACACTTTATAATGATAATTTTCTCAATGTTAGGATGAATATGGAAAGAGGCATTGGCGTTAAACTAGCAGAAAAATACCAAATCATTGCCTATCCTACGCTATTATTTATCAATTCGGACGGTACCGTTGCACATCGATATGCAGGTTATAAAGATGCAGGAGGCTTTCTTCAATTAGGTCGCGAGGCATTGAGTGAAGACCAATCCATTGGCACCTTAGCAGAGCGTTTTACAGAAGGGGAACGATCGGAAGAATTTTTAAAAAAATACTTAAACTCGAGTATAGCTGCGGGTGATAATATGCAAACGACTATTTTAAATGCCTATTTAGATACTCAGGAAGATTGGAACACTACAGAAATCAGACAACTAATTTTTCAACTGACTAATTCCGCGCACTCTCCCTTATTCAATTATCTAATAGAGAATAAAGCCGCTTTCATAGAACAATTTGGCCAATCAAAAGTCGAAAACCAAATCCAGTCTATTGTACAAAATTTCTTAAGGGCCTCCGAAGATCCCATTGTAGCAGCAGAAACACTATTACCAAGAGTTTATCCAGAAAGGGGTGTGAAGTTAGCGAATGCTTATAAATTAAATCATTACCGGGAATCAGAAGATGGCCTTAATTATGCAAAAGCAGTCAAGGAATACTTAGCAATGTCTCCTACACAGGAGCAAGAAGATATGAATGAAATAGCCTGGAATTATTATGACCTGGTGGATGATAAGCTAGAACTAAAGCAATTACTAAAAAGAGTGAAACGAACTGCTAAGTCTGATCCATCTTATTATAATCTAGAATCATTAGCGCTATTATATGCCAAATATGGTAAAACGAGAAAGGCAAAAAAGATAACGAATAAGGCGATTACCTTAGCAAAACAAGCCAATAGAAGTGCTGCTTCTGCTGAAGATTTAATGGCAGAATTGAATGCTAAGTAACGATAAAACACAATGACCAGGATTAAATTGCTTTAACCCTGGTCATCTAAACAGTTTTTAATAACTGCCTTTGTATAGTCTATATTTCAAGACTACTTTTTCTTACCTACTGAATTCGTCTTCCTTTTGACATAAAACTAGTCGCCAAAACAAACCCGCCTCCAATAATAAAAGATCCCATTGCAATGTAAAGAATAAGCATAAGTCTTATAGGTTTTTAATCGTTAAAAAAAATTAACAAAAAAATTTTGGAATAAGAAATGGGACTTATGATTAATTACATTTCCGATGCCTTAGCATGGAACTAAAAGGGATATAAAAATGAAGAAGTGTAAATTGTTGCTATAAAACTAAGCATTATTTCTTTTATATTCAATTAAAAGAACACATAGCCCTACAGAAAAGACTTCATTTGATAAATATTTGCCAAGTTGTACTATTTATTGTAGATATATTTAATTTTTTGCATGTGTAAAAATATTCCCTCCCTTATACACATACACACTACTAGAAATTAATTAGAACAGCGTGCAGAGACGTATTTCGTTCAGGAACGACGAAATATCATTAATGCTTGTCTACGTGCCTTGGCAGGTACGTTTAAACGTACTCTGTCTCAATTTTAATTCTAAATTCTTTAAAATGCCCAATAGTCTGCTTTCTTATCTCATCTTATTGATATTCTAATTTTGAGTTCCCTACCCTATTGTCATTTCCGCTTATCCCCTCTTAGTACAATATAATTATTCCTACTAATCAAGAAAGCCATCTCCCAATTTCGTCAAGAATCTATAAAAAAACTCTTTATTTTGGCTAAATCAATCCACAGGCAAAATTTTTTTTTACTAAAAATAGACATTTTTAGTAATGTGTTTAGCTCTTAAAAAAAATATTTTATTCACAAACTATAAAAATTAAAGAAATACAATTATTTGATAATCAATTACTTATATTTTATAATTACAAATAAAACTAGGTAAAAATAAATCACAAACAAGCTATTTTGTTTTTGTCCCAACGCTAAATCATGTGCATCTTTGTAATGTGCTAATGAACGAAGCACAAAAAGCTAATGAAGATTAGCTAATAATTTTAGGATATGTTCATGGGATTTAGTTTAGAACAACGAGGCTTTCTTTAGTGGGATTTAGAAAGCCCCGTTGAACTAACATTTTAGAAGCTTAAAATAGCATCTTTGTAAAGATGCTTCCATATAAAATAAAAAAGCCGACAAAAGAGCCGGCTTCACTAATAATTTTAGGATTAAAACAAAGTTCAAGTAGGATAGTAATTGACAGTTTGGAAAGAAAAGTGGGATTTGAACGCAGAATTTTCGAGATTATATAATAATCGAAAATTGTAATACGTTTTATCCAAACAACATCAATTTTTTTGTTGTAACTAATTTTGAAATGTTCATGGGATTATAATTTGTTGTAATTGGCAAGCCACATTGTTGGCTTGCTTTTTCTACAAATCTAATCCTTCTACATAAAGATATATTTTGGATATGTTCATGGGATTATAATTTGTTCGGAGCAAGTCATTTACTAAAATGACTTGCTTTTTCTTTTTCTGATCAAATGTAAATAAATATAACATATATAAAAAATATACAGCAATCTATTTTTTGCTTATCTCTTATACTGTTTATTTTTTGTCATTTGGTTGAAAAAAAGATACCCATAAAAAATCTTTTTTAACAGTGTCTTAAGACACTACGCTCGTACCCATTGAAATACAGGATTCTATAAAGTAGCTGCTTTTTTAACATTTGGTTACTCATAACACCTCCGCCACTACAAAAATACTTCCGCCAATAAATATCAAATCTGTACGCTTGGCCTGTCTTTTAGCTGCTCTCAAAGCATTCTTGACAGATACATATGCCCTACCCTTTAACTGATGCTTCATCGCTTCTTTTTGTAATTCTTTAGCAGCCAAGCCTCTAGGAATATTTGCTTTAGCAAAGTAATATTTTGCTGATGTTGGAAGCATCGATAATACCTTGCTCGGATCTTTATCCTTCACCATCCCAAACACAAAATGTAGTTGAGTATAATCTATTCCCTTCAATTGTTCGAATACCGTACGAAGCCCGTCTACATTATGTCCACTATCACAAAGTATCGTCGGATTTGCGCCTAATTGTTGCCACCGTCCTATAAAATAGGTTCGTTCTTTTAAGTTAGCTAGACCTGCAACCACTGCTTCATTGGATATATTTGGGATTAGCTTATGTTCCCGAATAACAGCAATTGCTTGTAGTGCTGTAGCTAAATTCTTAGCCTGATAATTCCCTTTTAAATTTACTTTTAATGCCTCAGGAAAGGTAGATCCTTTTTTTGAAGCTATATGAACATCCGTGTGGTGAGCAGTTGTTTCTTTTATAGTTACGTTTATCAATTGATCTGCAAAAAGTATCCGCGCTTTCTTCTTAGCTGCTTGTTCTATAAATACAGATTTGGTCTCTGGATGCGTTTCTCCTACAACTACTGGAATAGTTGTTTTTATAATCCCTGCTTTTTCAGCTGCTATTTCGGGTAAAGTATCTCCCAAAAACTGTTGATGATCATAACCTATATTGGTAATAATAGACAAGAGTGGCGTAATAATATTTGTAGAATCCAATCGTCCTCCTAGCCCCGTCTCAATAATAGCAACATCGACTTTTTGTTTTGCAAAATAATCAAAGGCCATTGCCACCGTAATTTCAAAAAAGGAAGGTTGAATCAATTCAAATAGCTCTCTGTGGGTATCTACAAAATTGACAATATATTTTTTTGATACCAATTGACCATTAATCTTTATCCGCTCTCTAAAGTCTTTATAATGAGGGGAAGTATACATCCCTACTTTTTTCCCACTCGCCTGTAAAATAGCAGCTAGAATATGCGCAGTGGAGCCTTTTCCATTAGTACCTGCTAGATGTATACTTGGAAATTGCTGATACGGATCGCCTATCGCTTTACATAGTGCAAGGATATTGGTCAGGTCTTTTTTAAATGCGGTAGTACCTACCCGTTGAAACATGGGTAGCTGTGTGTATAGATAGTCTAGAGTCTTTATGAATTGTTGATGAATAGAAGGTTCTTTCATGTCGTTAAACTATTAACCAGAGTATTTTTACCTTTTAATACAAATAAATAAGGCGAATAGCTTTGCTATTCGCCGATATAGCAGACCTGATGACTTCATCATCAAATCTGCTATATTATGTTTTTAAATCTTGATTTTTAACTAATCTTAGGTAGGAAAATAGACCTACTTCATACCTACTACTTTATACTTATTACTTCAATTACCGCAATTTGAAATCATAAGTAATCGTACCACATTGCTTGTCTTGCGAACCCGCAGCAAATTTAAATTTCTTAGCATTTCGAATAGCGGTTGCCCGCAATTGACTATCAGAAGTAGTAGACCCTCTTTGGGTAAAAACAGCAGATACTACTTTACCCGAATTATCTACACAAACCTTAACAACTACTCGACCAGATTTCTGTGTATTATCACTTACATCAGGTGCGCTTAGTACCCCTCTACTACCTAAACCACCACCAATTTTTCCTGAACCAGTACTAATACCTTCTAAGACATCAGAATTGGGATCTCCATTAGGATCTCCTTGACTGCCAGAAGTACCTGTATTCCCTTTTCCATTTCCTCCACCACCGAATAAACCAGCAGCTTCTGCTCTAGCATCTGCCTCTGCTTTCGCCTTTGCGGCAGCAGCAGCCTTTGCTTTAGCCTCTGCATCCGCTTTTCGTCTAGCTTCTTCAGCGGCTTTCTTTCGCTCTGCCTCCGCTTCCGCTCGTTCTCTTTGTTCCTGCTCTTCTTGTCGACGCTCCACCTCTTCTTGCTTTCGACGTTCTTTTTCTTGTTCGATCCTTTTTTGTTGTTCCTCTTCTGCCTTTTCTTTTCTTTCTGCCTCTTGCTCTCTTCGTTCCTCCTCTTTCTTTTTGCGTTCCTTCTCTCTTAAGATGGCAATCTCTTTTGAGTTATCATCTGTGACCACTTCTTTTTCCGCAGGTTGTTCCTTCACTGGTTCAGGCTTCGGCTTTGGCTTTTCTGGAACCGTTTGTGGTTTGGGCGGCGGAGGGGGCGGTGGGGGCTTTGTTTCAGGCTTACTTGGCGCAGCAGCTGCCTTTGGCGGTGGCCCATCTTCTGCCCCTTGTCCTTGATCCGGCATCCCTAAATTAACCAATACCCCTTCCATACCTGGCGGCGGGTCCGGAAACGTAAAAAAAGGAATGAAAAGCAAGACTAAAAATAAACCATGTAAGACATAGCTGGTGGTCTTGCCTCTTTTCTTGTTTTTTTCTTCTATTGGATCTAAAATTATTTCTTCCATAATCTTTTGATTAATGATGACATTTTAGAAGTCAGAGGTCAGATCGTTCTGCTTAGCTTGCGCTAAGGGAACTGTCAGATGTCAGACCCGCCCGACTGCCGTCATGCGGGCGGGCTTATGACCTTGACCGAAGGCTGTTTCTGACAGCCGTAGGCGGTCTGACAGCGTAGCGGTCTGACTGCTAATCTCTATTTCTCAGGCGTCAAAATAGTATTGATATGATATCGCAAAGCAATATCCATTACCTTAACGACATGCTCTACGCCTGTTCCTTTATCTGGTGAAATACTGATCGTCGCATTCTTCCCTTTCTTTTTAGCCAAGGCACGCATCGCCGAGTCTAGTTCGCTATCCGTTTTTTTACGACCATCCACATATATATTCCCACTTTTCCGAATAGCCACATCCGTCAAGTTAGATTTACTAACGGCTTTGCTAGGACTGCTACTTGGTAGTTTTAAATTCAAGGCATTCGGTACTACCAAAGAAGAAGTCAACATAAAAAAGATAAGCAACAAGAAGATAATATCCGTCAATGACGACATACTAAATTCTGCACTTACTTTACTTCTTTTTTTTAATCCCATG
>CALJIY010000215.1 GCA_937973945.1 uncultured Saprospiraceae bacterium
CACGAAATAGAAATGGCCGTCCCTTTAAGCCCAGAGGAATTAATGAAAAAACGGAAAGCTATTTATATGCACCAATCTCAAAAAGATAGTGCGCCCTTCCCTGGCTCAGATGATCGAGAATTTTGGCAACGTGCAGAAGATAGAAATAAAGAAACGGCTGCTACTTATAATAAATTAGGGCTTGCGGAATATGAGGCGATGGAGGCTTTTGTTCGATGGAAGGAGATTTAAAATGAGAAGTCAGAGGTCAGATCGTTCCGGTTAGCTTACGCTAACGGAACTGTCAGAAGTCAGACTTATGACGCTGACAAATCTTGTTGTCAACATCATACATCTGACTCCTGACAGCGTAGCATTCTGACCTCTGACTTCTTTTCTAATTTTCTGCCACCATCCTTGCAAGCTTTGGCACTCTCGCAGGTTTCAGCTATTATTGATGACAGACATCTTCTTTCAACTTCATACATCTGACCTCTGACAGCGTAGCGATCTGACTTCTAAGTTCTCTTAAAATCTCTTTCCAGCCGATATAAACTAACCACTCCAATATTCAATATTAATAATCCGAAAATGATCAACCCCCATTGAGACATCGTTGGAATAGTGGTATTAATAAATGGACATATGCCTGGTTCAGTTGTCACATTACTTACCATACTAACTACAGAATTATCTATATCACAAAGACATCTTGTTGCTATAGTTATCGTTGTATTCTGAGAATAGCTTGGTAGCGATGAACTCCAAGTTATTCCATTATTGACAGAATATTGGATACTACTTCCTGTAGGGCAAGGTGTTGATGGTGCGCTCAATACGCCTCCACTTGGTGTTCCTCCGGCTACTGTACAAGTGCTATTTGTAACCCTTACAACAGGCGCTGTGGTGCTGCTTAAGGTAGCATCGCATGTTGCGGTAGGGCAAATCCCTGGAATAGTTGTAGCCTCACCTGTACGACTAAATTCGGAATCATCACAATTACATCTGGTATAAATTGTAAGTGCTGTTGTCTGATTATAAGTCGGTCTACTACTAGTCCAGGTCAGTTCATCTACAGAATATTCTAACACACTGCCTGTTGGGCAACTTGTACTAGGAGCCGCAATGATTCCCCCACTTGGCGTACCTCCTACTACCGTGCAAGTACTATTTGTAATATTTACTATTGGAGCTGTTGTAGTGCTTAGTGTAGCATCACAGGTGACCGTAGGACAAGTTCCAGGCGCTGTTACTACTTCCCCCGTCCTACTGGATATAGTATTATCCATTTCGCAATTACATCTTGTATAAATAGTAAGTGCCGTTGTCTGGTCATAGCTTGGTCTACTACTAGTCCAAGTCAGTTCATCCGTAGAATATTCTAATACACTGCCTGTTGGACAATTCGTACTAGGGGCATTAATGGTTCCTCCACTTGGTGTACCTCCAACTACCAAACAGGTGCTATTGTTCACCTCAACTACAGGAGCGTCCGTTGTAGCTAAATCACTGGGACAGGCTAAACATTCTCCAGGAGTAGTTACTACGGATCTAGTTAAACTAACCCTAGTTCCATCCATATCACAGACACATCTAGTGTAAATCGTTATCGAAGTTGTTTGATCATAAGCTGGTACATCCCTACTCCAAGTACTATTATTTAAAGAGAATTCAATTTCACTATCTGCTGGACAGCCAAGTGAACTTGTAATTGATCCGCCTGAAACGGTACCAGACATACAAGTACTATTTACAATTTCGACTGGCGGGGCCATACTACCATCAAAACCTGAAGGACAACCATCACCTCCTGGACATTCTTGAGGAGAGGTGGTAACGAAATTTTCCTCACTAACAACCGTTGGATCCATATCACAAATACATCTAGTATAGATTCTCGTTTGTGTAACCTGGTCGTACATCGGTCGAGTAAAAGACCACGGACTACTATTATCGGTTCTATATTGTAAACTACTACCTGTAGGACATTCTGCATCAACTGGGTCGCCTAGTACGCCACCAGCAGCCACCACTCCAGTACATAAACTATTAGTAACAGTTACTTGAGGTGCTTGAAAATCTACTAAACCTGCTGGACAAGTAATCGGTGGATCTTTATCCAATTCATAGACCTTATTAAGATCTTTACTTTCTACATCTAAAGCAGCAAAAAAGAGGATAATAAAAAAGAAGGTAGCGGTAGAAATTTGTTTTTTTAAAGATTGATTATTCATAGTACTTTTGTAATGGATTCTTAAATCTGTATCATGAAGTTGTTTAACAATGTATCTCAGGTCTGCAAATCTGTATTGCAAGAACCTGAAAACGACTTTTTTCCGTTCTATAGCCCTGCTATGCAACGGAAAAAACTAGTTCTCAGAACCTTTCACTACAAATTTTCGCTGCTAAACTACATTGTTAAACAACTTCCATTTAAGAATGGAGGGTTCTGTGTTGGTAAGTACTATATAATAGATACTCCTCTTGGAAGTAGGCATAGCAATACCAACAGAAAATGATTTTTTAATGATTTTTTTTTACAAGATGGGAAATAATCATTCTATGCGGACTGCATGCTGATTTAACCTTTCTCTCTATTTGTAATTAACTGGGTGGGAAGAAGATATATTAAACATAATCATTATGCATAATCCACAATTATGCCATAAATAGAAAAGATAGTGTTTATCTTAAAAAAATAAAACAAGCTTATGAAAAGACGATACAAAGCGATTGGTTTAATGTCTGGAAGTTCTTTAGATGGTGTAGATATTGCATTTTGTACATTTGAATTAGGGCAAGACGCGCAACAGAATTTGATCATAGAAGATTGGTCTTTACAAGTAGCAGAGACCATTCCTTTTCCTGAAAAGTGGCATAATCGGTTACTCAATTTGCCCACACAAAATGCGCTCACCTTTGCTAAGACGCACACTTACTTGGGGCATTTCCTTGGAGAAATAGTCAATGATTTTATGGCTACCCATAAAGTATATCCTGACTTAATCGCTTCTCATGGCCATACTATTTTTCATGAGCCTGATGCTAGAATGACGATACAAATTGGCGATGGTGCTGCCATTGCCGCTGCTACTGGCTATACAACCATCACCAATTTTAGGAACCAAGATATTGCTATTAATGGAGAAGGAGCTCCTGTCGCCCCTATTGTAGATAAATATTTATTTAAAGGCCATGACTTCTATTTAAATATCGGAGGTATTGCCAATATCTCTTGTGTCTTAGCAGAAAAAGTAGTCGCATTCGATATATCTCCTGCCAATCAATTATTAAATGTCTTAGCCAATCGCTTGGGACATGAATATGATGAAGGTGGTAACATTGCCGCTTCTGGAACGGTAGATGAAGCCTTATTTAATACCTTTAATGCTGCCCCTTTTTATGAACAAGCCTATCCTAAATCTTTGGATAATTCATGGGTAACCAAACACTTATTACCACATTTAGAAAATGACCCCGAATTAATTCCAATCCAATTAGCAACGGGCGTAGAGCATATTGCCTATCAAATAGCCCAATCTATTAACGAGGTAGTTGAAAAGGAGGGTTTAGAACAAGATGCATATTCCTTGCTAGCCACTGGTGGAGGAGCCTTTAATAGCTATTTGATGGAACGTTTACAAAGCTATTGTGAGGTCATGAATGTCCAAGTAATCATTCCAGAAGGTCCGACGATTCAATTTAAAGAGGCTATTTTAATGGCTTGGATGGGCGTGTTGCGTATGGAAGGGGTGCCTAATGTAATGAAGACAGTGACGGGTGGACAGCGAGATACTATTGGGGGGGCGGTGTATGCTGGTCGATATTAATATTAGATTGGATGGGGACACTTTGTCATGTTAAATCAAAAATCAGAATTCATCAATCCATCTAACTCCAAGAGGGATGGATGTATGATTTCTGATTTATGAGGTATGATTTTCTACCCTAGATTTAGCGACCTACAAAATATTAACATCACTCCCTACCTACAAAAATCCGTGTTATCCGCATTGAACTATACCTAATTAGCACCTCCTAAATTTATAAATTCTCCCGTTTCTATTAAATACCGTTACTCATATTTTCCAATCAAGATATTATACTCCTCAGGAATCTCAACGCCAGTAAATCCATTGGTCAATCCATAAAGAATAATCACGGTACTTACAATTCCTATGAATAAGATACCATTCGACTGTTGTGCAACCGTCAGCCCTACTATCTGCTTTTGCATTTTTTGGTGGTGGATGGCAGCAAGATGTCCAAAAAATGAAATGATAGCCAATCCATAATAAGGCACAAAAAAGAGATTGAATGGAAAAGTATTCAACCCGGCCACACCAAAATAAAAATTAGTATCCAGGTCTAAAATAAATCGGCCAGTTAATACGGCTCCAACGTGTATGATTAAAAAAAATGCCAAGTACAGCCCCGTCCAAATTTGTAAGGTATCATAGTAACTGATTAGCGCCTTTCGTTTTGAAAAGAACAAATTTACCCCCGAAATAATTTGAACAAGCACCGCTATTAACAATATCGACTCTACGATTCTATTTCTATAAATTAGTCTTAATTTATCCATTAGGTCAATATGGGATGCTGCCCCAAAAATACTAGCAAAATGATTCGCCAAATGGAATCCAATAAAAATGGTGATCGTTAAACCTGATATAAAATGTATACGTTTCATTTTTTCTTACAAAGGTCAATAATTTATTCAGTAATTCACTTGATATAAATCAAATTCGCTTTTTGACCCTTCTTATTCTACTCAATGTTTCTAAGGTAATGCCTAAGTAAGATGCAATGTGCGTTAGGGAAACCCGTTGTGTAATATTAGGATAAATTTTCAGGAGTTCAACATATCGCTGCTCTGCTCTTTGAAAGAGCATCGACGTGATTCTCTTTTGTTGACCTAACATTGTTTTAGTTACGATAATTCTAATTAAGCGTTCAAAATCATGGTACTTATCAGCTAAGCCTTCGCTGGCCGCTCTTGGTATTTCGAGTACTATGGAATCTTCCAATAATTCAATATAATGAGGACTGGGTTCTTTATTAAAAAAACTTACAATAGAACTGATGAAATCATTTTCAAAGGCGAACCAATCTGAAATATCTTTTCCGTCTTTCAAATAGAACGCTCTTGCACATCCATGGACAATGTAATAAGTTTTGTCCGAGTATGCTCCTTCCCGTACAAGCATAGTTTCTTTTGGTAAAGTCAATATCTTTATCTCTTCTAATAATTCTAATTGGCATTCCATCGTCAGAGGATGGTATAGCTTACCGATGGTGTTTATTATCTGTTCTTGATTCATAGTTTGGTTTCCTAAAAAAACAAAGTCGCTCACGACCTACAAGCCCTCCCATCCGCAAGCGGTTCGCAAACAATGTTTGCTCATGTGTCATCCGTGTTGAATTACGCCTAATTAGCCTTCCTCAAATTCACCACCGCCTCCGTTTCAATCAAAGACAATTCCTTCAATGTTTCTTTTCCCAACAACGCAGGCAGATCAACTAAAGGCGTTCCGACTGGTGCTTTAAAATTGATATAATCTTGAAAAACGATCCCATCCACCACTCTTGTATTATAAGCACTTCTAAATCGAAC
>CALJIY010000216.1 GCA_937973945.1 uncultured Saprospiraceae bacterium
GTTTCAACTTGCTCCGTAGAAAGCTGTATGGTCTTTTCTTGTTTAGTCTCTTGTGTACAGGAAAGGCAGGATAAAAAAACGATATTTCCTAGGATATAATACTTGATAATAGAAAGGGGCATAAGAGTTGACTTATATTTAAAAACGATAAATTAAATATAAGTCAACTTTCATTCCGTATTATGCCTAACATCTAAAATATAAGAAATAGAGAGCGAGTCTAAAGATTCCAAATCTGACAGCGCAGCGATCTGATAGCGCAGCAGTCTTTTATCGCCTTCTACGTTGTCCAGAAAATTCCATGGCCTCCCCTTTACCAAAACCATAACTAAATCCTAAGACAATAAATCGCCCTCTTTGGGAACGATCATATAAATAGAAGTTGTCTTCTTGAAAAGCTTCACTCTCTCTTACCCGAGAAGCAAATACATCTCTTACACTTAGATTTAGTACCGCTTTGCCTGTTCCTATCTTTTTTCGCAACCCCACGTCGGCAAATAAATTACTAGCATATTCTCGTTGTACGGACTGAACGCTTGATTGATATCGTCCTGTTATTTCCAACTCAAATTGAGCAGGCAATTTAATTTTATTAGTCATTTTGGAAGACCACTGATTGGCATTAAAGTCGAAAGAAGTGGCTTCAAAAGTTCCTTGTCTATTGAAATAATTATAATTTATATCTCCATTCACAGACCATTTTTTGCTTGGGCTATATTTGAAATTAGCTTCTACACCTGTCGTTTTTCGAGTACCAATATTCAAAGGCTTAGATATGCTTACACTATTCTCTAGGGTAGATATTCGTTCCACAACAGCTGTGGTATATCTATGGAAAACACTAAAATTCATGGATATTTGCCCAACTACATATATACTCGTTATTTCATAAGAATCACTGTACTCTGGGAGTAAATCAGGGTTCCCTTGGCGGATATTAAAGTCATTTCTGATATTAAAAAATGGATTTAAATTCCACATTCTAGGACGATAGATTCTACGAGAGTATCCTGCTTGTAAAGAGAGATTTTCTGATAGTTTATAGGAAGTATGTAAACTTGGAAATAAATCAGTGAATTTTTGATTATTGCGCTCCTCTGTGTTTACTAATACAGTCGTCAAGTCTGTGTTTTCTACTCGCAATCCTACTTTGATTCCCCAGAACTCCCCCTCATAAGCACCTGTAGCGTATACACCTAATACATTTTGATCATATTCAAATATATTTGTTAAATTCGGATTTTCTACCCATTCATTACTAATTAAATCGGTGACGGCAAAATCATTATTTACATGATTTGCAAGATATTGAGCACCAGTTTCTATAGACCATTGGTCATTTAAGGGCTTTGTATAATCTAGTTTGTATGTTTGCTTTGTTTCGCCAAAATCAGTTCTAGTTTGTTGTTCGCTAGTTCTATTGCTACCTGAAATAGTCGTATTAAAAAATTCAGAAGATTGGTCTTTTGAAAATAAGTTACCGATGACACTAAACAATAGCGTATGGTCTTTATGATCATCAAAGTCCCGCTTGTATTGCAATTCATATTGATACTTTGGATTGGTTGCTTCTGTAACTTCTCTCCGA
The DNA here is from genome assembly GCA_937973945.1 of uncultured Saprospiraceae bacterium. GTDB lineage: Bacteria > Bacteroidota > Bacteroidia > Chitinophagales > Saprospiraceae > JAFMDF01. Next base: position 1,589 of record CALJIY010000216.1, read on the forward strand.
CTCCATCTATCTACAATATTTCCGACAGCATCTTGTAGCATAAAATCAGTATTAGAAGGTTGGTCCTCTATTTCATAAGCAACACTTCCAGAAAGGGTAATGACATTATTTTTATTAATATGGTAATCTGTTCCTAAAACGAAATTATAGAAAATTTCATTTCTATTTTCTACCCCTTCTGAAAATAGTGTCGTATTATTTCTTAGATCCTGATTAATACTTTCTCTATCGCTAGGAACTTTTCTGTACCCAGCTCCTAATTGACTAAATAAGTTGAATTTCTCTGTTCTACGATTTAAGCTTAAGCCAAAGCTATGATTAGCTGGAGTTCCAACATTAACAGTAGCTGATCCATTGATCCCTTTTCTTTCTTCTTTTTTAATCACAATATTAATAATACCAGAGGTTCCTTCTGCATCGTATTTGGCAGAAGGGTTGGTAATGACCTCTATCTGTTGGATCATATCCGCTGTGATCGTTCCAAGGGCATTTCCTTGTTCACTAGCAATAACGGATGGTTTGCCATTGATTAAAACCTGTACGCCTTCACTTCCTCGCAAACTAATCGCTCCTTCTATATTGACATTTACAGAGGGCACATTATTTAAGACTTCCAAAGCACTTGCCCCGGTACTACTCAAATCCTTTCCAACATTAAAGACTCGCTTGTCTAATTTGAATTCCGTCGTTGATTTTTCTGCTCGAACCTCCACTTCATTCAACATTTGACTATTTGCCATTAAGACAATTGTGCCTAAATCTATTTTTTTTCCCTGCCGATCAAACTCTGTAATCGTTTTATTAGCAAATCCAATAAAACTAATTTCAATATAAAAGTCTGTCGCAGTAGTACGAATTTTAAAGTTACCATCGATATCTGTTGTTGCACCTGTGATGGGGTTTTTAGTCGCCTTGTCGCCAATCATAATCGTGGCAAATTCAACAGGCAACTCAGTTGCGCCTTCTATCACTGTTCCTTGAATTTCAATGCCTTGATTTTGAGCAAATGTGAATGCTTTAAAGCTGAATACAGTTAGGAGTAGGAGCAAAAATTGCTTTTGTTTAATGGTAAAAATCATAATGGTCATTAATAGTTTGGTGATTTCTAATCTAAGTACGTTACGCAAACAGTTCTAGTGAGTAAATGTTTTTAAAATTACTTTCATTTCTGGTATGTTCATCGAAATATTCGGTGAACGACCGATTTTTAGGGATATCTGTAAGGATCAATATTTAAACCTATTGAGCTAAATTAATTGCACGGATTCAATTAATATTACATAGATCAGTCCTAACAGGTAATTGAACCGATAAAATGTGTTGTTGACCGATTCTATCCTTGCAAAACCTAAAAAGTAAGTATTTTTATAACCGATGAGCGATCTATTAAAGAGAATTCCTAAAGAAGGACTTTTTCAAATCATTTTAATTCTTGCTTTATTCATAGCAAGTGCCTACGATAGAAATGGGCCTGCTATTACGATGTCAAAAATCTTTTTTTACATCAATTATGTGTTGGCCGCGCTCTTCATTAGTTATTATATACTTCCTCGATTTTTTTATAAAAAGAATTATAAAGCCTTCTTTGTCAGCTTGCTAGGGGTTATTGCATGGGTGGTGATAATTGAAGAATTTTTATTGGAGAAACTTTTTTTTGCAGGTACAAGGAAGGCATTACATATTGCTATTATTCCTTGTCTGCTAGATGTCTTGCCGATTATTATTATTTTGGTAGGTTTTAAATTTGCTTGGGATGCTCAACAAAAACAAGGAGAATTAGAACGATTGAACACGGCAGTGGCAGAAAGTCGAATGCAATTTTTGAAATCCCAAATTAATCCGCATTTTCTATTTAATAATTTAAATAATTTATATGCCTACTCCTTAGAAAATTCGCCTAAAACACCGACGATTATTTTACAATTGTCTTCTTTATTGAGATATATGCTTTATGATTGTCAAGCGGAGTTAGTGCCTTTGGAAAAAGAAATAAAGAGCTTAAGGGATTTTATTCATTTGCAAGAATTACAAATTGAAGATAGAGGAGATGTACAGTTTAAGGTATCAGGGGCTACAAGTGGATGGCAGATTGCGCCCCTTATTTTAATTGTCTTTATAGAAAATTGTTTTAAACATAGTACCTCTAGTCAGACAAAGGATATAGCCATTGATATTGAATTGCGAGTAGTTGATCAACAGCTAGTTATGGAATGCAGTAACTCTTATTCGACTACTTCCAATACCCAAAATCTATCCAATAGTATTGGTCTAAAAAATGTAAAAGCTAGACTCGATTTGCTGTATCCAAATTCCCATCAATTAACTATTCAAGATGCGGGACAGATTTATAAGGTTCAATTAGCTCTAGAATTACAAAAATAATCCGAATATGTCGACCTGTATTATTATTGAGGACCAGCCACCCGCGCAGCGAATTCTACAAAAGTATATTCGGGACTTTGGGCAAATTGAATTACTAGCCACCTTTTCTGATGCTTTATCGGCATTAGAATTTTTAAAGCAAGATGCCGTGGATGTCATTTTCTTAGACATTCATTTACCTAAAATATCTGGCATCGAATTTTTAAAAATCCTACCTACTACGCCTAAAATTATTTTAACTACCGCCTTTGCAGATTACGCACTTCAAGGCTATGAATTGGATGTATCGGATTACCTACTTAAACCCTTCTCCTTTGAAAGATTTGTAAAAGCAGTGTCTAAAGTGCTTTACCAAGGGGAGGCGGAATTACACCCGCAGTCTACGTCTATTAATGCTACCCAAAGCACTCCATCCAATAACATACTCTTTGTTAAAACAGGCAAGGAGTACCAAAAAATCGATACGACGACGATCCAATTTATAAAGTCTAATGGGGATTATACCCAAATTTTTACTACGACAGGTAAGTATCTGGTGTCTCAGCCCTTAAAATATTGGATAGATAAGTTGCCTACTGCCATCTTTTGCCAAATTCATAAATCCTATCTCATCAACGTTCCTCATATTATAAAAGTGGTGGGTAATCAAGTTTATATTTCTGATCAACTACTTCCTATAGGTAGGACTTATAAAGAGACTTTTGTAAATGATTACTTGGAAGGGAAGGAGTAAGCTTTAATTCTTTGTTTACCTAAAAGCACTTCATTTATATCGCCATTTGCCTCCCTAGAGATAATCAAAAAATAAATAGACAAGGAAAAAATACCTCCAAAAAACGCTAGTATTCCGCGTATTAGTCCTTTCGTTGAGAAATGATTTCGCCAGGCAGTCCACACACCAGAAAACTTAAATAATATTCCGTGTCGATTATTTGGACTCATCTATTTAATGGGGACTTGCAAATACAAGCTCTTTATAGATGTCCTTTTGAGATAGTAAATTAGTCCAGATGTTTGTACAATTAGTCCAGATGTTATCAATACAGCCGCTTTATATTTGTTACTAGATTTCTTTTAACAAGAGCGTTTATGCTAAATCTTTTGGAAGTGACCAACTGCAAATTTTAAGTTGTTTACACTCAATTGAATAAATGCTAATAAAAACTCCACAACATGAGAAAATTATTAATTATTGCGGCCTTCTTTTCATTAGGGCTATTTATCCAAACCAATCTTTCAGCTCAGGACAATCCGCCTCCAACTAGTTATCATTCTCTTGATTACATTAAAGTTGCCCCTGGTATGTATAATGATTACTTGAAATTGGAAAAAGCATGGAACAAAATCCATACTGCCAATATTAAAGCAGGCAAGTACAATCAATGGGTAATGGATGAGGTATTATATCCAAGAGGTGCCAATGCAGAATATGATTTTATT
>CALJIY010000217.1 GCA_937973945.1 uncultured Saprospiraceae bacterium
TTCATCTAATGAATTATACCGATCGCCATCAGTTGGCGGACAAGGGATATTGTCATAGCTATTGGAGGCATCATCGTCAAAATTAATATCGACGTCTTCTTCAAATAAGCATGGAAAAAATAGCAGAACCGCAATGTCTTCTGCTGGACTAGTCAAACCTACAGCAATATCAGATACAAAGCTATGATCGATTTGCAAATTCAACACATTCACATCCGTGACAATTCCTTCATCTGGAATATTAATGGTGGAGAATACGGTTGGAGAACCCTGTGGACTAATCGTTACCGGAATATCTTCACTATCATATACTTTACAGGAAATATTGGAAGTCAAAAAAGTAAAAGTGGCCGACTCTTTATTGCCAACACAAGCCCCTTCTGCAAGTACTTTCCAATAATATCTTGTATTGGTAGATAGGGCATCTGGAATAGAAAAAATATTTGCAGTAAGATCTGTATAAATAGTTGGGTTGGAAAAAGCAGCATCTGTTGCTATTTGTAAAGTATACTTATCTGCCCCCTCTAGCACATTCCATGCAAAAGTAGCTGTCGGTTCTACCGAATTATTACTATTCGTTGGCGAATCCAAAACTAACTCCGCAGATGAATTAACGATGGTTAAACTTAAATTTCTAGTTTGGGTCCCTGTTATTCCAGTTACATTTACTTCAAAATCATAGGTGCCTGGAGCGACCGATCCATTAGGAGTAAGCGTCAATGTAACAGCACTTGGTGGAACAAAGTTATTATTAGAAAATTCTACTGAAATTCCATTCGGTACTCCAGAAGTAGATAAAGCTATCGTGCCACCTACTGTACCTGAAACATTTACATCTATATTATAAGAAGTCGATAATTCACTACAAGTCTCTTGAGCAGCGTCATCAATGATGACCAAAAAATCATCTCTAATGGGTTCAATCCTAAAGTTGCGATCAGATAAATCAAAGAAGATATTATTGGATGCACGAACCATGATTCTAGCTTCATCGGTAGCAATATTAGGAACGATGATTTCCGCAGTACCCGTATTAGGCGTATTGGTCAATACCGTCTGTGTAAAACTCAAGCCCCCATCAACAGATAATAGGATATCCACCGAAGCTGCATTGATAGGACCAGCCGAGGTATTGGCTACATCCCAAGTAACTACTTCTTTAGCGCCTCCAATCCAACTCACATTTGTATTTGGAGTTACCACCAAAAAAGGACCAGCTTGATCATTCACAATGATATTTATATCGTCTTCCGCCGTACAACCTCCGCTAATATTATTATCCCTAACTGTAAAACGAAAGTTCATTTCACGAGCAACAGAAGGCAACACCTCCCACCTATTGTCTAAGTTTCGAGCTAAAAATCTTAGATCTGGAAAGTAGCGATCGGGTGAAGTCGTTGGTGGATTACTTCTAAATAAAGGACCACCTCTATTCGTGGAAACCGGAGGTTGGGTAGACGATTCCGTATCCATTTGTTCCCAATTATATGTAAGGGATCCACCATTCGTGTCAGAGCCAATACCGCTCAATACAAAAGGTGTTGATTTCGGAATAATAACATCTTGCCCAGCGTTAGCGATGGGCGCGTCATTGTTTAAGTCCGTTATTTGAGCACATCCATTTCCATCAGAAGTAATGAAGTCACTAATTTCCTCTAAACTTTGCGCGTGAAAATAGACATCTGATTGATTCTGAACATTTTGGTTGCCACATATACCTGCATATGCCATGATGGTAGAACCGCCCCCTGGCTCTACTGCAGAAGGGCCCCAGCCATTCCCCGCACAGGCTTCTCTATTCCCATTAAAAGTATGTTCCGCACCGAATTGATGGCCCAACTCATGGGCAACAAAATCAATATCAAACAAATCACCTTCTGGCTGATCAGATCCGGTCACCCCTTCTGCTTTGGACCTAAAACTACAAACCACACCAAGCCCCGCAATGCCACCACCACCCGTACTAAAAACGTGGCCTATGTCATAGTTAGTAGGTCCAATAATTCGATCAATGGTCTCTTGATTTTCATCTAACATCTCTGCCCCATCAAAATTAGAATAGGGATCTGAACCAGAATTAAGAAAGATGATATTAATATTTTGAGGGATAAGTTGTAAAGAAACCGCTAATTCATTTTCAAAGACGCCATTTATTCTTGTAATACTTGCGTTCATCGCTGCCAAAGCATCTGCCGTAGAGCCGCCATGATAAGAAGCATACTCCCCTGTACAAGCTAAAGCTAAACGATAAGTACGTAACTGGCAATCTCCTGCTTGCTGACTTCGACTATGTGCTGATACTGCATGTTGTTCGTCGTGTCGTCGAACAGTACATTCAAATGGACTACTTCCCCTATCCTTCCTATTAAATACCACATGATTAGTAGTATTAGAATTAGAATAAGTATCTATTACACTTGTTTGATTTCCTCCTAAGATGATGGCTTGAAAGCCCTTAGAAGACCAAGAAAATCGAGCAGTTACGGTCGGATCAGAAATACTCTGTCCAGCGTAGGATCTAATATCAGGGTATTTTTTCCCTAAATCTGGATGCAATACCGGCGCTTCTACAATTCTAAAATCAGTGATACTTCCATCCCCTAAAGGTAGGCTTAGTACTACCTCATTAGTTTTTGCTTCTTCACTAAAACGAAGAGGTGCTTGATCTAACACCTCCACTAAGACATCTTCTTTTAACTGTACAATGGTATGCTTTTGTGGTATTTTTTTAGTGGTAGGCGCTGCTAATTTATATTTGGGAAAAGACCAAGGGTTCGTGTTTTTTTGTGACCAGCAAGGAAATAGTATTAGTAGAGAAAGTAGTAGAGAAAAAACACGTCGAACTGCGGTCATATATTCTAATTTTGGAATAAATATTATAGAACTATCAAAATAATGAAGAAAACGTCTATATAGTTGTTGAATTGCAACTAATAATTAACTCTTGTCATTTTTTTGACCATTTTTTTTAATTGTTTACCCAATTGCAAAATGGTATATTGATATTGAAGATATTCTTTTAAACGGAGAATTTCATGGAATGATACACTTAGTTATAAGCAAAAACATAGTATACTGTACTAAGTTTTAGTATGACTTTTTTGCTATTTCAGCTAATATGAATTTCATTTTCTTCTTTTGATTTTTTTTAAAAACAGTAGTTTGTATTATTTTCCAAACATGTCTGTCTTGATCAAACATTTATCACCTGTAAACTAAATTTCAATATGAATCTAACTATTAGGGCTTATTTTATTCTTCTATTATTGAGTCTATTTAGCTGTAAATCAGATACTTTCACTGACAAAAGCGTAACAAGCATAGAGAAAATAGACTTATCCACTATCTTGGAGACCTACCATCAAGACTATTTAAAACTAAACCCATTGAATGCGACTTTCGCAGGAGATAGTCGATACAATGATGTGTTTCCAAATTTCAACTCCAAGGAATACTTAAAAGAGTATCAGACATTCTATGAAAAAACGCTACAAACCTTAGCAGAAATCGACAAAAATCAATTAAGTGAGAATGATAAAATGAGTTATAGTATCCTTAAATGGGACTGTGAAATAGCCTTACAAGAATTGGAGGGTCGATACGAATTAACACCTATAGATCAAATGTGGTCTGCTAATTTAATGGTCGGTCAATTGGCAAGCGGCGCCTCTGCCCAACCATTTGTAACTCCTGAAGATTATGACAATTGGTTAAAAAGAGTGGATGGGTATTTAGCTTGGTGTAATTCCGCTATTGATAATATGCGGACAGGTATGAAAGAAGGCATCGTCTTGCCAAAAGCCTTAATTACTAAAGTGATTCCACAATTTGCTGATATGGGGACCGGCACAGTAAAAGATCATTTATTCTTTAAACCAATCAGCAATATGCCAGTCGATTTTTCATCCGAAGATAAAGACAGATTGACCACAGCCTACACTACGATGGTCAAAGATAAAATCATCCCTACCTATGCTAAAATGGCTACCTTTTTTGAAGAAGAATATTTGCCTGCGGGCAGAAGCACCTCAGGTATTGGGGCTTATGCGAATGGCGAACAACTATATCAGAATAGAATACAGAAATATACGACGACTGATATGACCGCTGATGAAATCCATGAATTAGGCTTGCAAGAGGTAGCTCGACTTAGATCAGAAATGGAAAAGGTGAAAAAAGAAATTGGCTTCGAAGGCGACTTAAAAGCTTTCTTCGACTATGTGCGATCTAAAAAAGAACTAATGCC
>CALJIY010000218.1 GCA_937973945.1 uncultured Saprospiraceae bacterium
TGTTTTATCGACCCAAAAGAATACTTAAAATGAAAAAAAATAAATTATTCGTTCTTCTCGCTTTTGCGGTTTTTGGAGCAACATTTTATGCTTGTTCTGATGACTTCTTAGAAGCGCCAGCGCAGGGTGCGCTAGATGCAGGAACATTAGCCAATGAGGCTGGTGCAGATGCAGCTATTATTTCTGCTTATTCTCTACTAGATGGTTGGGCAGAGTCTTGGGGAGTTGTTTCTTCTCCTTGGCCAGCTTCTGGTAGTAACTGGATTTGGGGTAGTGTCATGTCAGATGATGCACACAAAGGTTCTGAAGCAGGTGATCAAGGTCAAACAGAGGAATTAGAATTATTCCAATGGGCACCAGGTAACACCTACTTTAATGATCGATTTATCATTTTATATGAAGGTATTGCTAGAGCCAATGCAGCGATCGCTCTTGTAAAAAGTGTAGAAGGAATTGATGCAAACAAAAAAGCATTATTAGAAGGGGAAGGCAGATTTTTAAGAGCGCATTATCATTTTGATGCATGGAAAATGTGGAAGAATGTGCCATTTTATACAGAAGATGATACAGATTTCAGAAAAGCGAATACAGAAGATATTGTACCTAGAATACAAGCTGATTTTGAAGCAGCAGTTGCTTCTTTGCCAGCCGTACAAAGTCAAGTAGGTAGAGTGACTAAAGGAGCTGCTCAGGCTTATTTAGGTAAACTACACTTATACAACCAAAACTTTGCAGCTGCTAAATCGAGCTTAGATGCCGTTGTAAATAGTGGTAATTATGCATTGAACCCTTGTTTCCATGATATTTTCTCTTCTGGTTTAGAAAATGGTCCAGAAATGGTCTTCTCTATTCAAGCATCTGTTAATGATGGTACTTCTGAAGGCCAAAATGGTAACTTCGGTGACCGTTTGAACTTCCCACATGGGGGTAGCCCATTCGGCTGTTGTGGATTCCACCAACCAACTCAAAACTTGGTAAATGCACATAGAGTTGATGATAATGGTTTACCATTATTTACTTCTTTTAACGAAACGGATGTTGATGAGAACTACACTGGTCCTTTAGATCCTAGATTAGATTGGACAGTAGGTAGAGATGGTATTCCATTCTTAAACATCGGTGTTCATGATCCATCTTGGATTCGGGCAAGATCTTTCCAAGGACCTTACAGCCCTAAGAAATTCTCTTATGATAATTTATCAGAAAGTCAGCAAGCTGGTGGTTGGGTAAGTACTCAGCTTTCTCCAATTAATATGCCGATCATCCGATATGCAGATGTTTTACTAATGTTAGCAGAAGCGGAAGTAGAATTGGGTAACCTAGAGCGTGCTAGAGAGTTAACGAATATGGTTAGAGGTAGAGCAGCTGGATGTGCGCAAGGTGCAGACGGCAATAGTTCAAGTATTTCAGAAGGTGCTGCTTATGGTAATTATGCAGTGGCAACTTACGATGATGCTTGGACGGATGCTGGTGCAGCAAGGGATGCGGTAAGATATGAAAGACGACTAGAGCTTGCTTTAGAAGGTCATAGATTCTTCGATTTAAGAAGATGGGGTATCGCTGCAGAAGTAATGAATAAATACATTGCAGAAGAGCAGCCAAAAAGACCTTACTTAAATAACTCTGCTGGCTACCAATCGCCAAAGAATGATTTATTCCCAATACCTACTCAGCAAATTCAGTTGAGTCGAGTAGATGGTGTAGAAATGATCCAACAGAATCCTGGATTCTAATAGTTTTCAATTTAATTGAACTACTAAGAGAGACTATATTTAATTATATAGTCTCTCTTTTTTTTGCTAATTTTGAGGACTGAGCAGGTGCTAATTCCAAAGAACCCAGCGCTACTGATTCACGGAGCATAAGATCCGATCTTGAATAACTTGACTATGATAAAACAAACACTTTATTTATTACCGATTAGTGTATTTTTCTGCATCTTATCTTGTACACCAGATTCTGAAACGTCGACCATTGTTACCCCTTCCACCCTACCAAAAAATACTTTATTTCAAAAATTAGCTCCTACAACAACAGGTATTGATTTTATTAATGAAGTCAAAGATGGCAAAGATTTCAATGTATTAACCTATCGTAATTTTTACAATGGTGGTGGAGTCGGTATTGGTGATTTTAACAATGATGGTTTACAAGATGTATTCTTTACTGCTAATATGTCTTCTAATAGATTATACCTCAATAAAGGAAATTGGCAATTTGAAGATATTAGTATTTCCGCTGGTATCTCTGGTAAACGAGGTTGGAGTACGGGCGTCTCTTTGGTGGACATTAACGCCGATGGTTTTGTGGATATCTATGTCTCTAATTCAGGCGATATTGCGGGCGATGATAGAGAAAATGAGTTGTATATCAATAATGGAGATTTGACTTTTTCTGAAAAGGCTAAAGACTACAATTTGGCAAATGCTGGCTTTAGTACACACGCTTCTTTTTTTGATTATGACTTAGATGGAGATCTGGATTGTTATATTCTGAATAACAGTTTTAAAGATCCTAGCAAACTGCGTTCCTTTAGTAAAACTAGAGAAGAAGATGATCTTTTGGGCGGAGATAGGCTGATGCGGAATGACAATGGTCGTTTTGTAGACGTCAGCGCAGCGGCAGGAATATATACCAGTGGAATTGGTTTTGGTTTAGGCGTATCGGTCAGTGACATTAACAATGATTTTTTGCCTGATATATATATAAGTAATGATTTCTGGGAAAGGGATTATATCTATATCAACAAAGGAGATGGCACCTTTTCAGAGGAGTTATCGGAACGGGTAGCGATCTGTTCGGTTTCTAGTATGGGTGCAGATATAGCAGACTTGAATAATGATGGTGCGATGGATATTTTCACAACGGACATGCTAGCTGCAGATAATTATCGACTAAAAGCAATGACGATTTTCGATCCTGTTTATTTGGATAACTTAAAATACCGATCTAGTTTTCATTACCAAGAATTACAAAATTGTTTACAGATTAATGATGGCAATGGCCACTTCCAAGAAGTTGCTTCTATGAGCGATGCCGCTGCGACCGATTGGAGTTGGGGGGCGTTGATCTTTGATTTTGATAATGATGGACAGAATGATATTTATGTTTGTAACGGTATTTACAAAAATATCATGGATCAAGATTTCTCCAACTTTATAGCGGATAAAGACGAAGTAAAAAAGATCGTTACAGAAAAAGGGCAATTTGATTTCAGAGATTTTTTACCCTACCTCTCCTCTACCCCATTAAGCAATTATGCTTTTGTCAACCAAGGAAATAATCAGTTTAAAAATCAAGCGCAAGCTTTGGGTTTTGGAGAAGCTAATTTTAGCAATGGAGCAGCTTATGGGGATATGGATAATGATGGCGATTTAGATTTGATTATTAACAATGTCAATATGCCTGCTAGTATTTATAAAAATACAGCTAGTCAAAAAGGCAATCATTTTCTTAACATCAACTTACAACAGCCTACTGGTAGTAACCCCATGTCGATAGGTGCAACGGTGCAAGTAAGCACGCCTGAGCAAACCTATACCCAACAACATTATATCGTGCGAGGTTTTCAAAGCAGTGTAGCTGCTGGGCTGACATTTGGTTTAGGAGAAAGTACCACTATAGAAGAAGTAAAAGTTATCTGGCCGGATCAAACAGAACAGATCATTAGTAATCTAGCTATTGATACCACGATTGCTATTTTAAAAAATACAACTAAAAAAGCAAGCCCAACAAACAATACACCTAAGCATATTTTAACCGCTTCCACAAGCCTTAAGAATAGCCAACATCAAGAAAACACCTTTAATGATTTTGATAGAGAAAGAATGTTACCAAGAATGCATTCTACAGAAGGCCCTGCCATTTTAAAAGGAGACATTGATAATGACGGTCATACAGATATCATTGCATTAGGGGCAACGGGAGATGTAGACAAGATTTTTTTACAAAATACGGCAGGGGAATTTATAAGAAAACAAACCACTGCTTTTGATGCAGACCAGTCTTTTGAAAGTGTCTGTGGTGCCTTATATGATAATGATAAAGACGGCGATTTAGATTTATTGATTGGTTCTGGGGGGAATGACTTTAGTAAGGGAATGGATGGGTTTTTATTACGCTATTACGAGAATGATGGTAAGGGCAATTTTATGAACATCAAAGCTAAAACCCCGCCCGCTGGTGGACAATTTTCAGCGATCCGACCTTGTGATTTTGACAAAGATGGAGATATGGATTTATTTATTGCAGGCAGATCCATTCCTGGAAATTATGGCTTGACTCCTCGTAGTTTTTTATTAAAACGCGAAGGCAATTCGTGGGCAGATATTACAGAAAAAGAATTAGGAACCGCAGGCATGATCACTGACGCGCTTTGGACAGATTACGATATGGATGGCGACCAAGATTTACTGTTAGTTGGAGAATGGATGCCAATTACAATATTCAGTAACGAAGGAAATACGTTTCGAAAATCCAGCATAGCGCATAGTGATGGTTGGTGGCTAGATATCCATGCCAATGATATAGATAGTGATGGAGATATGGATTATGTGTTAGGCAACTGGGGACTCAATACTAAATTCAAAGCATCTAAAGAGCATCCCTTATCTCTATATGTAAAGGACTTTGATAAAAATGGCAAATCCGAATTTATCCTAAATTGGAAGCCACCAGGGGAGGATCAAGTCTATCCCTTTCCTTCAAAGATGGATATCACCGCACAGATGCCTTCTCTGAAAAAACGATTTTTAAAATACGAAGACTACGCCAATGCGGACTATCAAAAATTGTTCACTGCGACTGAACGTAAAGGCGCTATTACCAGAAAAGCGAACACGCTTCATAGTGCTATTTTAAGAAACAATAAGGGGCAATACCAATTAGAGTCTTTACCTTTAG
>CALJIY010000219.1 GCA_937973945.1 uncultured Saprospiraceae bacterium
TCAAATTCATCAATATAGCGAGCCGCCTCCATAGGGCTAATTAAGAAATTATTCCATACATTTTCAATGGCTATCTTCACACCTGTTTCCTCCGCTATGGGTAATAATTTTCTAATCTCTTCTTGAGATCGGCGATAAGCATCGTCGTAAGACACTTTTTCATTGACTGTTCCAGGAACTAGTAATACCGTCGAACCGCCATAGGCCTTACAATCCCGCAATGCTGTTTTCATAGATTCCACACACTGTGCTCGCACAGCGGGATCTGGATCAGATAAAGGTGCTTTCCAATGTAGGGAATTGACTACCCCTGGAATTTCTATATCGGCCTTATCTCTTGCTCTTAAAATTTCCTTTTCTGTAAAGTCATTTGGACTATCCATTTCCACGCCATCAAAACCTAAATCTTTGACTAATTTAAATTTATCCAAGACTGATAAATATTCCTCAATCATCCCAAATTTCAAACTCTTTTTGATTAATGGCTTGGTAGATGGTGGAACAGCTTTCGGCACAGTGCAAAAGGCATGAGGAAGAACAGCTAATGTCGTAGCTGCTCCTGCTGCATATTTAAGGAAGGTTCTTCTATTCTGAGTAGGCATTTGACCTGTTTTGTATTTGTAATGAAATTAGATTAAATTGCAATGAGGTTCTTAAACAACTTCAAAATCTATCACGCTTCTTTCTATTTTCTCATTCCTAACTAATATGTCAGAAAGCATAAACATTTCTTTACCAACCTACCAATTCTCTGTGGATGCCTACCATAGATTAGTAGAGGTCGGCATATTAAACGAAAATGATAAGGTAGAGTTAATAGAAGGTCAAATTATTCAAATGACACCTATTAAAAGTCCGCATGCTGCATGTGTTGACAGATTAGGAGACCTGCTTAGGATTTTATTTGTAAAAAAGTCAATTGTCCGATCTCAAAATCCAATCACCCTAGGAGAACATTCCGAACCAGAACCTGATCTTGCAGTTGTTAAATACAAGGCAGATTATTATGAAAATGCTCATCCTACTCCTAAAGAAATTTATATAGCTATTGAGATTTCTCAAAGTACAGAGCAATACGATAGAACGATCAAGATACCCTTATATGCTAAGCATGGTATTCCAGAAGCTTGGCTTGTGAATTTAAATAAAAAAGAGATTGAAATATACCAGCAACCAACTGAGAAAGGATATAGTGCCATTTCTATTTATTGTTTAGCTGATACATTACAATCTAAATTATTAAAGAAAGTCTTACCTGTAAAGCAAGTTATCAAGTAAAAGTAACCCATGATGGCTTTTAATATTGATTGTCAATATCTTATTACTTCATACCTCCTACTTTATACTTATTACTTAAACTTAGTAATCCCTGGCTGCGCCACATCCGCCATTTTCCAATCCAAATCCCAGTTATACTCATCAATCTTTGGTCCCAATATTTCTTCGGAATTCAGTGCCTGATCCCAGGTTAGGCTTTCTCCTGTGTAGGCTACCATCCTACCCCAAAGTGCCAACATCGTACTATTAGCCGCTCGAACGCCATCATTGATTGGATTCCCTTTTCTAATAGAAGCAAACAGTTCATCGTGCTCTGTTTGGTACATATTATTTTTATCTTTCTTACTAAACTCCTTCTCCCATTGCCAGTTCTTCTTACCCATGATTTCATGCTTACTAAACACTTCCATATTTGCACGACCTTTATTCCCCATTGCCTCTATATGGTAGGCTCTAGAACAATCCTTTTGTTGTCTGGCAATATGGAATCCCTTCTCTCCATTGGCATATTCATAGATAATGGAAAAATGGTCATAGACATTACCAAATCTTTCTTCCGTTCTGCTTTGTCTACCTCCAGTCCCCACTGCTTTTACAGGTAAAACATCACCCATCGCCCAAGACATTAAATCTAGACTATGAACCGCCTGCTCCATGATATGGTCGCCAGATAGCCAGTTATAGTATAGCCAGTTTCTTAATTCTTTTTTGAATTTACCCCAGCTTGGCTTCGTTTCTTTCCACCATAAAGCACCTGTGTTATAGGTCGTATAAACGGTATGTATATCACCAATCGCTCCATCTAATAAACGATCATAAGTCGCTCTTTTTGGATAGTCATATCGCCAGCAGAAACCAGACATAAAACCGAGGTTTTTCTCCTTCGCTTTTTTGGCAGTAGCAATCACTCTTCTAATACCCGGTGCATCTACGGCTACAGGCTTTTCAAAAAATACATGCTTCCCCGCATCTATAGCTGCCTCTAGGTGTGCTGGACGAAAACAGGGCGGCGTAGCCAAAATAACAACATCCACATCCGATTCCAGGACCTTTTTATAACTATCAAAACCCATAAATTTATGATCGGGCGCGACCTTCACTTTATCCGGATTTTCGTCCAACAAAGCATTATAGGCTGTTTCCATGCTTTCTTCAAAAACATCCGCCATTGCCGTTAGCACTACATTTGGATCTGAATTAATAGCTTGATTTGCGGCTCCTGTTCCTCTACCTCCACATCCAATTAAGCCGACTTTTATAGTATCAGAATTGAAATGAAAATCGGAATTATTCTTTCCTAACACATTGAATGCCAATGAGCTACCTACAACGGTAGCTCCTGTTGTTCTTAAAAATTTTCTCCTTGACGTATCTGTTGTCGTCTTTTTCATATTTAAATAATTTGATTAGGCTATTAGAATCTATTTTGATTATTCTAAAAGTACTTTATTCACACAATTTACACAAAATCAGGAATTACTCTATATTTTTTTAAACAAACCTTATTTTTGGGTAAATTTCTATGGTAGCTCAAGCTTCTAGCTTGAGTAGCTACTCAAGCTAGAAGCTTGAGCTACCATAGAACAAAAACATCTTACAATTTTATAATAAATGAACATACCTTTCATATCGGAGGAAATCATAGATCATTGCGCAGATAGATTGAGTGACACAGAGGAATACTATACAGATGCTGTTGAGAATATGAAAAATCAACAGCCTATCTTACTTTCTTATCTATTTTCAGAAAACTTCCAGATGCTGACGCAAGAAGAGCGAGACTATATGCTCTACTTAACATTGGTTATATGGGAATCTGTTCAACAGGTACAAATCTCTTTAGGCGGAATCGAAACCGAAAACATTGAAGCAAAGGAAGAAAAGAATTGGCAAATACTGAATGATTCGAAGGCCAGAATGTTTAAAGAAAGATTGGATGGCTTTTTTCAAAACACAACGCAAGAAGATTTGTTAGCCTTTGTAGAGGATGCCTTGGTGGAGGATGAAGAGGAACAAATAGTAACAAAAGAAGGTAAAGAATTGCTGTTTATTGGTTTAAAAACAGTAATTGATTGCCTTTGTGATTAAAGTTGAAAAAATAGTAATGAAGGTAGATAATGACCCGACCGCCAAAGAACGTAAGAAAGATCATATAGAACTGGCATTTCAATCACAGGTAGCTGCGCAAGTAATCGATCAACGGTTTTATTATGAACCACTGCTATCTGCACACCCATCTCCAGATCAAGCTTCTTTTTCTTTTTTAGGTAAGTCTATGAAAGTGCCCTTGTGGGTGTCTAGTATGACGGGTGGCACTGCTTTAGCTAAAACCATTAATCATAGCTTGGCGAGAGCTTGTGGAGAGTTTGGAATGGGCATGGGCTTAGGCTCTTGTAGGTCCTTGTTATATGATGATGAGTTCTTAGCGGACTTTGATGTGCGCCATTTGATGGGATCTGATTTGCCTTTATACGCTAATTTAGGCATTGCTCAATTAGAGGAATTAATTATAAAAAAAGAATTATATAGAGTTAAGGACCTAGTAGATAAATTAAAAGCAGATGGTCTAATTATTCATGTGAATCCTTTTCAAGAATGGATGCAGCCTGAAGGCGATCATTTTTATCAATCCCCCTTATCGACTATTACTACTTTTTTAGATCAAACGACTATTCCTGTCATTGTAAAAGAAGTTGGGCAAGGAATGGGGTACGAAAGTTTAAAAGCATTATTTCAATTGCCCCTAATGGCGGTTGATTTTGCAGCTAGTGGTGGGACAAATTTTGCGCTATTAGAATTATTGAGAAGTAGTCCCCAGCAACAAGAACGATTTAACAAATTAGTTCATATTGGTCATTCCGCAGAAGAAATGGTGCATTTAACAAATGGCATTAAAGAAGAATTAGGAGACAACATGCGTTGCCAGCAAGTCATTATCTCTGGAGGGATCAAAGATTTTTTAGATGGACATTATTTGATGAGTTTACTAAATATGCCAAGTGTGTACGGACAGGCTTCTGGTTTTTTAAAACATGCTCGAGGAGACTATGCCGACTTACAACAATATGTACAAGATCAAATAGAAGGATTGAAATTGGCTAAGGCTTATTTGAAGGTAAAAAGTAATAGGTAATAGGTAATAGGTAATAGGTAATAGGTAAAATAGTAGAAAGTAAATGGAAAAGCAGCAAACTATATCAGGATTTTCTAAGTTATCCAAACGACATAAGATTAAGTGGATTGTACAGAATTTTTTTAAAGATCCTGAAGTCGTCGCCAAGGAATTAACAAGCTATTGGCTACGCAATGAAGAACAGCAAAAAGTATTGGACGGCTTTAGTGAAAATACGATTAGTAATTTTTATTTGCCTTATGGCGTAGCGCCTAATTTCGTTATCAATGGCAAACCTTATGTCATTCCGATGGTAACGGAGGAAAGTTCTGTTGTAGCTGCGGTATCGAAAGCGGCAAAGTATTGGATGAAAAGAGGAGGCTTCCAAGCAGAGATTATTGGTACTACTAAAATAGGCCAAGTTCATTTTTCTTGGCAGGGAGATGTACAAAAACTACAGCAAATATTTGACGAATTAAAAGCAGAATTACGACTAGAGGCCAGCCCAATCACTAAAAACATGGAAGGCAGGGGCGGAGGAATCCTAGACATTGAATTATTAGATTTCACCACAATAGAGGCAGATTACTATCAGCTAAAAGTGAGTTTTGAAACCTGTGATTCTATGGGCGCTAACTTCATTAATTCTGTATTAGAATCCTTTGGAAAAACCTTAACGCAATTCCTTGCCAAGCATCCGATTTTCACTGAAAAAGAAAAAGAGGTGACCATCATTATGGCCATCCTTTCTAACTATACGCCAGACTGTGTCGTCAGAGCACAAGTGGAATGTCCCATTGAGGATTTAGGTACTTTCGATGGAATGGATGCCCATACCTTTGCTCAAAAATTTCGCAAAGCCATTCGAATTGCTCATATTGATCCTTATCGAGCGACTACCCATAATAAAGGAATTTTCAATGGTATTGATGCCGTCATATTAGCTACCTGTAATGATTTTAGAGCAATAGAGGCGGGTGGACATACCTATGCTGCCAAAGATGGACAATACAAAAGCCTCAGTCATTGTAGCATAGACAATGGAATATTTAAATTTTGGTTAGAAGTTCCTTTGGCGGTAGGCACGGTAGGAGGTTTAACAAAACTACATCCAGTAGCTAAACGATCTTTAGAATTACTAGGGAATCCTGATGCCAAAACTTTAATGCAGATTATTGCGGTGACGGGGCTTGCACAAAACTTTGCTGCGCTGCGTTCACTTGTTACGGTAGGTATTCAGAAGGGGCATATGAAGATGCACTTACTCAATATTTTAAATCATTTGGAAGCATCTGAAAAGCAAGTAAAGGAGGCCGTTGTCTACTTTAAAGATAAGGTCGTTTCTTTTTCTGCGGTACGAGATTTTTTAAGTATTGAGCAAACTTAAACAACTCCTGTCCTCAACATCCATTTCCATCAAAAAAACTCAATGAAAAAAAAGAGAAAATATACAACAACAGAAATAATCATGCTTATTTTTTGTTCAGCAGGTTTATTACTTATGGTAGCAAACAAATTCATTGATACTGAATTAAATTTGTTTACAATAGCACTTGGATTAAATGGAATTGGACTTGCGGCTTTTATTTATGGCCAAGGATCAAAAAGATAAATTAGGCAATATTGACTAGCAAAATTTACAATCTACATCCTGTAAGTTTATACTGTTATATCAATCAAGGTCAAAATCACAGCTGAACTTGATACTTGTGTTTGACACTTGAACTTAAATTTGCTATTTAGCCGCCAACTCATCCAACCACCAAGTAGCTCCTTCAATATGTGCAGCAGGGTAATTTTCATAATCTCCTGTCTTAGTAGCTATTTCTTTTACCACTTTACTTTTCGATCCACCCGTCACTAAAAAATGTACTTGTTTAGCTTGGTTGATGACCTCTCCCGTAAGGGAAATTCTTTTTTGTCCAGAAGTAGGATGCGTCGCTACCACACAAGTTTTATCAGAAACAACAAACTTCATTTCATGTGGAAAAATAGAAGCGGTGTGTCCATCGCCTCCCATCCCTAAAATAATTAAATCAAAGACTGGCATCGTATTTTCTATAGGTAGGTTCCATTCAATTTCTTTGCCATACCGAATAGCCTCTTCTTCTGGATTTCTTTTGCCTAATACCCGATGTATATTTTCAAATGGAATATCGATATGTTGCAGTAATAAGTCATTCGTCATTTTATAATTGCTCTCGTCGTCTGTAGGTGCAACACAACGTTCATCGCCCCAATATAGGTGCACCTTTTTCCAATCAATCTTGTCTGCATATTCTTTTGCTAAATAGGCAAACAATAATTTAGGCGTACTGCCACCGGAGAGTGCCATATGAAAAGTAGCTGCTTTCTCAATTTCTTTAGAAAGAAATTCTGCAAAAGCTTCTGCCACTGCTCGACTGTCTTCAAAAACGATTTGCTTCATTGTTTAAGTATTAATATACTCGTAGCTCACGTAATTAACGTAGCTCAAGCTTCCAGTTTGAGTATCTCTCAAGCTAGAAGCTTGAGTTACATGCGCTACGTGATTTTAAGCTACGGAATAATTAAAAAATCTGCTACACCTCGGAAAAATCATCCCCCGTAGTCAATTCTTTTACGGGATTTCTCCAAGTAACATCATCTGACTCAATTAATTTGGAAACGACTGCAGGTCCCCAAGTGCCCGCAGGATAGCCATATACTTTTATCTTAGGATTATTCTCCCATGCTTTTAATATAGGATCAACAAACCGCCAAGCCTCTTCGACAGAATCCCCCCGCGCATAAAGCGTCGCATCGCCTTTGATCACATCCAATAATAAACGTTCATAGGCCGCAGGTACATGAGCATTCGTTAGATCAGAATATTGGAAATCCATCCCAACATCTTTTACTTCAAATCCAGCACCTGGTACTTTCATTCCAAATTTCAGCAATAAGCCCTCATTGGGTTGAATCCGCATAATGAGTTGGTTATTATCATTATACACCATTTCTTCTTTTCTGAATAAAGCATGTGGCGGATCTTTAAACGTAATCACGACCTCTGTTACCTTTGTTGGCAAAGCTTTACCAGAACGTACATAAAAAGGAACGCCTGCCCAACGCCAGTTATCAATAAAAAATTTGAGTGCTATAAAGGTGGCGGTTTTAGAATCATCAGGCACGCCTTCTTCTTCTCTATAACCTTTTATTGCTTCCTTACCTATTGTGGAAGAAGTGTATTGTCCTCTGATAACTTGTTTAGATACATCTGATTCTTTAATCGGACGAATCGATTGAAGTAGTTTTAATTTTTCATTCCGAATCGCTTTTGCATCCGCCGCAATAGGTGGCTCCATCGCTACATGTGCGACGATTTGCATTAAGTGATTCTGAAACATATCTCGCAAAGCACCAGACTTGTCGTAGTAACCACCTCTACTTCCAACCGTTAAATTTTCCGCATTGGTGATTTGTACATGGTCTATATAATTCCTATTCCATAAAGGCTCAAAAATACCATTTGCGAAACGAGTGACTAATAGATTTTGGACAGTTTCTTTTCCTAGGTAATGATCAATTCTATAAATCTGGTCTTCTTCGAAATGCTGTCTAATATCTTCATTAAGTTTGACAGCTGTTTCTAAATCATAGCCGAAAGGTTTTTCAATAACCAATCTCCTCCACCCAACTTTTTCTTCATTTAAACCATGCGCTGCCAAACAGGCAGGAATCGTTTTATACAGGAAAGGAGGTGTCGATAAATAGAAGATATAATTCCCTCCGATATTAAATTGCTTGTCCAATTTAGCTAATTGCTTCTTTACCTTAGCATAGTCTTTTTTCTCTGCTGTCTGAATTGGAACGTAAGATAATCTCTCTGCAAAATCCTTATGTTCTTTGCTAATAGCCGCATCTATAAACTCACTTTCCGAAAACACTTTTTTCCGAAACGCCGCATCTGAATAATCAGAACGACTCACCCCTAATACGGCAAAGTTTTCTGGTAAATATTTCCCTTGATACAGTTCAAATATAGCAGGAATAAGTTTTCGAACTGCTAAGTCTCCTGATGCGCCAAAAATCACAAAAATTACTCCGTCCATATAAATTAGGTGGTTATTTTTTGAATAAGGGATTAATTATAAATTCGAGATACCGATCCCAAGCTCGCAAGTTATTACAGAAGTAATATATTTGCAGAAAATTTGTAGTTGTCTAATGACTTAGAAAACATATTGTCAAAAGTAACGATTAACTAACGAGAGCGCAAAATTATTTTATAATAACTTATTAGAAAACATATTAATACTAATTCAATCAAATAATGGCTAAACAATTATACGACTTCGGAATGGTAGGCCTAGGGGTAATGGGCAGAAACTTTTTATTAAATGTAGCTGACAATGGCTATTCTGTTATTGGCTTAGACACCAACAAGGAACAAGCACAAGCATTAGAAGAGGAAGCAGCAGGAAAAGTGGCGAAAGCTACAACGGATATGAAAGAGTTTGTTGCTTCTTTAAAGGCTCCTCGAAAAATCATGTTATTAGTACCTGCGGGTAGAGTAGTTGATATTGTAATTGATGGGCTGTTGAAACATGTCAAAGAAGGAGACCTTATCATTGATGGTGGTAATTCCTTTTTTGAAGATACCGATCGTCGATTGGCTACACTCAAAGAGAAGAAGGTACAATTTTTAGGCGTAGGCGTTTCTGGAGGAGCGAAGGGGGCAAGACTCGGCCCAAGTATTATGCCTGGTGGTAGTAAAAAAGCCTACAATCAAGTAAAGAAAATTTTAGAAGCTGTTTCTGCAAAAGTAAATGGCGAGCCATGTGTTGCCTACATGGGTAAAGGTTCTGCTGGCAACTATGTAAAGATGGTACATAATGGTATTGAGTATGCCATGATGCAATTGCTTGCAGAAAGCTACGATATTCTAAAAAACATTGGCGGCTTAAATAATGAAGAATTACATAAAGCCTATACCAAGTACAATAGAGGTCGGCTAAAATCTTTCTTAGTAGAAATTACTGCTGAAATTTTCAAGCAAGAAGATGATCTGGGTACAGGGAGGCTCATTGATAAAATATTAGACAAAGCGAAGCAAAAAGGAACGGGTAAATGGACTTCCCAAAATGCGATGGATTTCGGGATTCCTGTACCAACGATTGAT
>CALJIY010000220.1 GCA_937973945.1 uncultured Saprospiraceae bacterium
CACCAAACTACCAATAGAATACCCAGCCCCAAAAGAACAAATAACGCCATAGTCCCCAGCCACCAAATCCGCCTGATACATATTAAAAGCAATCAAAGAACCAGCCGAAGCCGTATTCGCAAACTCATCCAAAACTATAGGCGCTTCCACCCCTTCCGCAGGGCGATTCATCAACATTTTAAAAATTAAATTATTCATATTGATATTCGCTTGGTGCAGCCACCAACGCTTAATATCGGAAGGCGATAATTGATGCTGTTGAAGATGGGTATTAATATGTGTTACCGCCATTGGACAGACCTCTTTGAAGACACTCCTACCCTTCTGACAAAATAATTGATCTGCCGACAAAGGATTCGCATCATTGGCATTTAGCACATAACCAAAATTAGAACGAATATTGTTAGAATAAGAAGTCATTGCCCTCGTACTCAATATTTCATAACTATGATCAGAGGTACAAGTCACTGCTGTCTCCAGAATGGTTGCAATCGATACATCTCCAAAAATAAAATGACTATCCCGATCTTTATAATTCACTTGGGGAGAAGTCAACTCTGGATTAATCACCATGACGCAAGACGCCGTCTCCGCCTTTATCATTTCGTAAGCTCGGTGAAGACCAAAAGTAGCAGCAGAACATGCTACCAACATATCAAATCCAAAGCCCTTTACCCCTAAGGCTTCTTGCACTTCGATAGCAATGGCAGGATACGATCGTTGCGTATAAGCACAAGCCACAATAATCACATCAATATCTGCCGCCGTTTTATTAGCCGCAGCCATCGCCTTATGAGCAGCATTTATAGCCATCTCCGCCTGATCTGACAACTCCGCATCCGCTCGTTGAGGAATAATAGGCATCATTCGATCTATGTCTAATGCACCCGCTTTCTTATAGATATAACGGCTTTTAATCCCCGATGCTTTTTCTATAAATTCTGCTGAGGATTTAGGTTTAGCTTTTATTGTTTCATTAGCTATTTCTGTAGCATGTATCTCATTATGCTTATCTGCATATGCATTATAACTAGCTACTAATTCTTCGTTAGTGATGGTTTCCTCGGGTTTCCATAGCCCTGTGCCACTAATTACTACCTGACTCATATGTTTTGTTTTATAGCCTTACTGCTAACTTCTTCGAATTTAGTTTTATACGTTTTTTGTTAATGATTTGCAAAGATAAGAAGAGTACCTATTAACTAGATAGATATTAGTAGAAAAGCTGGTATTTTTGTTTAAAGAATTAATGAAAAATAAGCTACGCTCTTCCTAAATTCTATACAAATTATTGTATTACACAAAGCCTAGCAATTGACTAAGCGTATAAGAAAACTAAGTATGGTATGATGTTCTCTATACAAAAACTGTTAATTCTTTGCAGTAATGCTGTGTAAAAGCATTCGTTTGTTAACTAATCCTAATCATGAATAAAAAAGTCCTACTCAAATTATTATTTACAAGCTTCTCTATATTTATCATCTGCTCCTTACAAGCACAAAGAGGTGGTGGTCAAGGGCGAGGACAAGGTGGTGAACCAGTAAAACCCATACTCAAAGGAAAAATAGTCGATGACATTTCTAAAGAAGCCTTGGAATATGCGACCGTTACCCTATTCTCCAAAAAAGATAGTTCTATGGTCACTGGTAGTATTACTGATGAAAAAGGATTATTTAAAATCGAAACCCGCCCTGGTCGTTTTTTCGCAAAGATTGAATTTTTAGCATTTAAAACTCAAACAATAGCCGACATTAAATTAGGAAAAGACAATCCAGTAATGGACCTAGGAACATTGAGTTTGCTGTCAGATTCTGAAACCCTCGCGGAAGTAGAGGTGCGAGCAGAAAAGAGTCAAATGCAAATGAGTTTGGACAAACGCGTCTTTAATGTAGGAAAAGATTTATCCACTACAGGAGGATCTGCAGAAGATATTTTAAATAATGTCCCTTCTGTTAATGTAGATATAGACGGTGGTGTTAGCCTTAGAGGAAGTGGAAATGTTCGAATTTTAATAGATGGCAAACCTTCTGGTTTGGTCGGAGTAGACAATGCCAATGGCCTGCGTTCTTTGCCTTCCAATTTGATTGATAAAATAGAAGTCATTACGAACCCCTCTGCTAAGTATGAGGCAGAAGGCATGACTGGTATTATTAATATTGTACTTCGAAAAGAAAAAAAGAAAGGTGTTAATGGCTCTATTGATCTATCGGCTGGTTATCCTGACAATTACGGTATTGGAGTCAATATGAATGTCCGTCGTAATAAATTTAATTTCTTTACCAACTATGGCTTGTCTTATAGAAAAGGTCCAGGGCAAGGAAAAGTTTATCAAGAAATATACAAAGATACTGGGACCGAAATTTCCGATCAAATTAGATCTTCTTCAAGAGGCGGTCTCTCCAATAGTATTCGATTTGGTACGGATTACTATTTCAATGAACAGAATACCTTAACCGGTTCCTTTCTTTATAGAACTAGTGATGAAGATAACCTTTCTGAATACATTTATAATGATTACTTAAATTCCTTCACGCCAGAAAATTTTGTCAGCAGAAGTGATAGAATTGACGAGGAAAAAGAAAAAGAAACAGCCCTACAATACGCCCTAAATTATAAAAAGAAATTCGATCGAAAAGGACAAGAATTTACGTTTGATATTCAATATGAAGATGATCTCGAAACAGAAAATTCCGACTTTACAGAAAGCTTTTTTAATGCAGATTTATCTCCAGGAAATCCAGACTTATTACAAAAATCCTCTAATCGAGAAGGAGAAAAACAATGGCTATTCCAAATGGACTATACCCATCCAATAAGCGAAGAGGGAAAATTTGAGATTGGTATAAGGAGTAATTTAAGAGACATCAAAAACGATTATTTAGTAGAAGAGTTTGAAGATAATGTCTGGAGATCAATTGAGGATTTGAGTAATGAGTTTTTGTATGATGAAAACATACATGCAGCCTACGCTATCCTTGGAGACAAAAAAGGAAAATTCTCTTATCAATTAGGTTTAAGAGGAGAGCTCTCCGATGTAAAAACGGAATTAATACAGACCAATGAAATTAATGACCGAAACTATTTCAACCTATTTCCGAGTGCGCATTTCACCTATGATATCGGTAACAATAATTCGGTACAAATTAGTTATAGCCGCCGAATACGTCGTCCTAGATTCTGGGACTTAAATCCATTCTTTTCTTTTAGTGATTCTAGAAGTTATTTCTCCGGTAATCCCAATGTAGATCCCGAATATACCAACTCTATGGAATTGGGGCACATAAAATACTGGGACAAAGGGTCTCTCAGTTCTTCTATTTATTATAGACATACTGATGGTGTGATTCAACGAATCACAGAACGTGGATTAGTAGATGGTGATACTCTATTTATTACAAAACCTCAAAACTTAGCAACGGAAAATGCTTATGGTTTAGAGGTCACTTTTTCCTATAACCCGCAAAAATGGATGCGTGTAAGTGGAGATGTTAACTTGTTTAGAGCCATTACAGATGGAACCAATTTTGGGCAATCTTTTGAAAGTGATACCTATACCATGTCTAGTAGAATCACCTCCATGATTACCTTGTGGAAGGAATTAGAAACGCAAGTTCGATTTGGGTATAGGGCACCCAGAGAAACGACTCAAGGACGCAGAAAAGCTATGTATTCTCTAGATTTAGGGCTAAGCAAAGATATTTGGCAAAAGAAAGCCACCCTAACCTTAAGTGTTAGAGATGCTTTAAATTCTAGAAAGCGTCGTTATGAAACAGTCGGTCCTGGATTTTTTAGAGAGGGAGAATATCAATGGCGTGCAAGAATTACAACTTTAAAATTAAACTACCGTATTAATCAGAAAAAACGCCGTGGAGGCAAAAGAGGTGGATATCAAGGTGGTGGAGAAGGAGAATTTTAATAATTTTTGTTTTTAATGAAAATCAAAAGAAAAAGCTGTCTAATTAGTAGGATTGCATTTTTTTCTAAAGAAAAGGAAAGTTTTTTCAATAAAAAGGCTTTTTTGATTTAAACTTTTGATTTCTCTTCCTCCTTCAAAAAGAATTTGATACAGCTCGTTCCCTAGAAATTATTTATATTTGACAGACCAAATAAAGTTATAAGCTTTAACTAAATAAAACCTTATTTTAGGCAGCCATCCATAGATGGCTGCCTTTTTTTTGTTATCCCCCAACAGAAACTTATTCTTTCCTTTTTCCTTGAATTTTTCATAAGGTTTATTCAAAAAAAACATTCTGCGGATGTTTTTGAGTGTTTATTTTGAAATTTTATTTGTCATTAGTATTATATTTCAAAATAAAAAGCTCAATAAATACTAAATAATTAGATTTATATTCTTACCTTTAGTAACACACCCAAATTTATTGGGAGTAACACCCTTATTTTTTAACATACCTGTTCCTTGTTACATTCCTTATGTATTGAACAATTGAACTAGTTTAAACCAATAATGTATGAACGGAAATGAATCTATCTCCACGCACATGGCTACAAGACTCATCACTTTTAAACCCGATACAGATATCTGGGATGCTTTAAAGGTTATTGTAACAAATAAAATTTCTGGTGGACCTGTCATCAATGATCAAAAGGAATTAGTAGGAATGTTATCAGAAGCGGATTGTATGCGGGTTATTTTAGAAGGCAACTATAATAATCAACCAGGTGGTGTAGGAACTGTAAGTGACTTTATGACTTCTAATGTAACGACTATAGATATAAAAACAACGCTCCTAGAAACTGCCTATTCCTTTGCTCATTCTAAATATAAGCGATTTCCTGTCTTGGAAAAAGGAAAGTTGGTTGGTCAAATTAGTAGAAGTGATGTCTTACGAGCTATTGCCAAATTACGTCCTTCTGTGGAAGTGAAGCCTGATAGTTGGAAAATACGAATGCCCATGGTTAATGCCTCTAAGCAAGGTCGGCATTCTGGAAGTGCCTAAAAAGAGTAGAGAATAGAGAGCAGAGAATAGAGACCCTTTTCGTTTAAAATTAAGGAGATTTCATTTTTTTAAACGAGATATATCTTTAGTCTAATTCTATTAAAACATACGCTTTTATATAAATTCATATTACTTGGTCATAAGAAAAGAATAGAGATAAATTTAGTTCGAAAAATGACCAAATTTCATTGTTTACAAACGGACCAGGTCTCTATTTTCGCTTCTCTACTCTCTATTCTAATTCAACGTCTTGTAATGTAAAAGTAAGTGTATAAACCCCTTTTGAGAACGCCTGTTCTTAGAAGGGGTTTTTATATTGGCCAAATGATCGATTGAATTAAATTAGCTACCCCAACTTTGTTTTACACTCATTTCATTTTTATCTTTGGCAATTATCCGTTGTTCTTTTAATCTATTAATTCCTATATATGCCTTTTATAAAAAAACAGTACTTGCCGCTACTTACCATCTTATTCTTCGTAAGTGCTTGCAATACTGTTAAAGTCTCTCCGCAACAAATAAAAGCTACTCCATTACCAACATTATTAAAAAAAGCCTTAACGGCACATGGAGGGCTAGCCAAATGGCAAGAAATGAATACGCTAGAATATTCCATAGAAAGACAAGAAAAACCAGAAAAACATATCATTGACCTTCAAAGTAGAAAAGTGTTATTAAAGCACGATAATTACCAACTAGGATTTGATGGAAAAGAAGTCTGGGTAAGTCCTAATGTAGCTGCGTTCGGGAAAGGTTCTCCAAGATTTTATCACAATCTATACTTTTATTTTTATGCGATTCCATTTGTATTAGCGGATCCAGGTGTTAACTATGAAGTATTGCCGCAGAAAGAATTAAATGGTCAGTTATATAATGCGCTTAAGGTAAGTTATGGAGAAGGCGTTGGAGACGCACCAGATGATTATTATATCGCTCATTTTAATACCGAAACGAATCTAATGGAATGGCTTTTATATACCGTGACCTATTATTCTGGGGAAAAAAGTGAAAAATTTAATGCCCTTCATTATGATTGGCAGCAAATCAATGGCCTGACGCTACCAAGTAAACTAACTGGATATAAGTACGAAGATGGCAAAATTGGTGATATTCGATATACACGTCCATTTACAGATGTGCAAATAAAGACTACAAAAGTAAATTCTAGTATCTTTGAAATGCCGAATGGCTCAGAAATTGATCCATTAATTAAGCATTAAATCTCAGAAGCCAGAATATTTTATTATATCTACGTTTACTAATAAACATGCCACAAGAAGAAAGAGTATCGAAATACAGAGATCCCGAATTTCCAGATATTTTTAGAGACCTGCCCACTTTGGGTTCTCAGTTAGAGTGTCCTAATTGTAGTGCGGAAATTTTTTCAGATGATATAAATATTGACAAAGCAATTGCTAAATGTACCAATTGTAATGCCGTTTTTCCATTTGAAGAAGAAGTCAAGAAGAAAAAATGGGGCCGTAGAAGAGCAGAAATCTTTCAACCAGAAGGCATTGAAATGTTCCGTCTACGAAATGAATTAAACATAGATTTTAAATGGCAGAATGTAAAGTCGACCCACTGGTTTATGGTATTATTTACCATTATGTGGAATGCGATGCTCATACCTGCTGCTGTCAGTGCCATCTTAAGTGGACAGCTTATGGCCTTGTTATTTATGAGTATACATTTGGCAGTAGGGGCTGGTTTGGCATTTAATTTATTAAGTAATTTTATTAATCGTACGTACCTAACGGTAGACGCTTATAATTTATCAATAGAGCATCGACCCATTAGAAATCCATTTAAGCCTAATGAAGAGATACCAGTCAGAGAGATAGATCAACTGTATGTAAAACGGTATGTATCTAGTACGACGAATGGTGTTCCTTCTCATGGCCATGCTATTATGGTCATTTTAAAAAATGGTCGTCAATTAAAATTGATGGATGGGATGAAAAATCCAGACAAAGCACTCTATATCGAACAGGAAATTGAATATTTTTTAAAAATAGAAGATAGAAGAATACCAGGAGAGGTGGTTTAAACGCTCTGCTAAGTAACGGTCAAAGAATAACTTAACGATTTATGACGGAATTTTTTGAGCCAATACTGCGTTAAAAAGCCTCGACGTACCTATGGGTATGCCTACGTTTTTTGCCTTGTCTTGGCTCAAAACTTCCTCGTCAAAATCGATACCTTATTTTTCGACCGTTACGAACAAAACAAAACGATGACTAATTTTTTAAACGCAATCCCGTCATTACAATTATTATCATTGGCCTTTTTAGGGATTCTATTTTTACAATCTGGCTTAGATAAAGTATTTAATTATAAAGGAAATTTGGAGTGGCTCACTGGGCATTTTGCAAAAAGCCCCCTCAAAAACACTGTAGGTTTATTAATGCCAGTCATTACTATTTTAGAAGTAGCAGCAGGTGTTTGTTCCTTTATTGGAATAATACAACTAATCTTAAATGGATCAACTAAAATAGGATTAATCGGCGCACAATTGTCTGCACTATCTTTACTAGCATTATTTTTTGGACAGCGAATGGCACAAGAATATGAAGGTGCCGCTTCTTTAGTTGGTTATTTTTTATTGAGTCTAGCTAGTATCTATTTAATGCAATTTAGCCATTAGCTATGAGCTGTTAGCCATTAGCTTCAAGTAGCAACTACTCCACCTACTTTATTCACAACCGTTTGTTTTCAGGCTTGTAAGTAAAGGAAGTATACAGGACGAGAACCGCTTGAAGCTAACAGCTAAAGCAAAAAACTAGCATCAAAAGCCAAAGGCAAAATCGATAAGCCCGATTCAAAAATATAGACCTCTCCTTTCATTCCTTGTGTTATAATCCGAATGCCTTGTTGCTGCTTTTGTTCCACTTCACAAATGACCTGCCGACAAGCACCACAAGGCATCGCTGGTTCTCCGATCATTTTATCTGCGTGTTGAATCGTTACGGCAAGGGTGCGAACAGGTATATTTGGGTGTACGGACGCTGCCGCTGCTAATGCTACACGCTCAGCACATAAACACAAAGGATACGAAGCATTTTCTTGATTGCTCCCCCCTATAAATGCGCCATTATCTAATAACAAGCCTGTCCCAACCTTAAATCTAGAATAGGGGGAATAAGAATATTCTAGATGCTTTTTAGCGAGACTCAATACTTTTTGATCTGCTAGTGTCAAATCCAATTCGGAAGGATAAGCTTCCCACTCCATCAGTTGTTTTTTCTTAATCATTTTATTTTTTGGTCTATTACGCTGTAATTATTATTGAAAAAATAAATTTACCAGAAGAATTTTGAATTGAATCTTTTTTCTATAGATTTTCAACCCATACAAAAGCAGCCCATCCTCTTTGAGGTTCATAAACTGCGTTTATTCATATTTCAGAATTGGTAAATTTATTTTTTCAAAGCTCCTAAGTTGTTTTAAAGAGTTCATAATTTAGGAAATAGCAAAATAGCTTACCTGTTAAAATTCGCATATGG
>CALJIY010000221.1 GCA_937973945.1 uncultured Saprospiraceae bacterium
TATGACGGTCGTGTTGATTGGTGGTATTTTTGGGATGTCTTTAGCCAATGCTGTCTTTGTAGACGAAATGACGATGGATAATAACAAGGTACTAGAAGAGAAAATGACGGATATGCAAAAAGATCTTCAACAAATAAAAGCGATGTTGGAAAACGAAAGAAATTCTTAGAAGAGCTAATTAGCAATAGAAGACCTGTACATATATTGCCGTCCTAACACATAACAGGCAATCATAATATCAAATCCAATACAAGATACTGGATACCATACAGGAACATAAGCTATAGAAGCGGCATCGTGTAAAAGCATGTCCCAAGCTATATGCAAAGCCCAAGCCAATGCTAACCAATAGTTATTATATTTTAACGAAAGCCAAGCAAGAAAACTAAAGATACCTACTCCTATTAATTCCATATAGAGAAATTCCCAGGCTCCTTTTTGAATGACAAAGCCCACATAGATAATGGCAGCTATTATGATTCCCATCCGCCATATCGAAAGTACTTTCTTAGGAAACAAGAAATGTATAAAACCTAAGCAGGCTATAGCCGCTACCCCACCAATGATCAGATCAAGCATAATAAATTACTGTTTTGATTATTTAACATTTATATTTTTAATATAATTATTTTTTGGCTTAAATCTTGCAGTTTTACTCCTACAGGAGAAAACACATTTTGTCAAAAACCGAAGGTATCCCCAAACCGGACTAAAAAAAATCTAGTAAATCAAATTAGACAGATTCCCCCACATAGTAACTATTCAATATAGTAATTAGTTCTGTCTACCAACAAATTAGATCCCCCTTCCGAACTATTCAATACTCCTGATTCATAAGCAAATATTAACATTCGTTCCTGTCAATCTATTGACTTGGAGCCCCTTGATTAATGGGATTATAATATAAATAATATAGAATTATCCGTTAAAAGATGCAGCCATCTTTTTGTTAGTAGTTTTTGTTTATTCCTATCATATTTCCCACACATCAGGGTTTTGTACATACTATCGAAAAAGATTGAGAATGCCCAGATTTGTACTTATCTTTTTATCTGTATTAATCTTCTTGCCATTGCAAGCACAAACTTCTGAGCATCCCTTATGGCAGAAGGTTTACTCGACGGATGTTGCCTTGAAGGTAAACAACAAAGAAGAAAACATAGATGTTTATGCCACTTATTCTCTGGATAAAAACAGTTTATTAGATCAACTAAATAAACTCCAAATATCTTATAAGAAGTCCGCTTCTATCGTATTACCTATTCCTACCGCTAGTAAAATTCAAAATTTCAGAATAAAAAAATCGAATACCTTACATCCAGGTTTAGCATTAAAATTTCCTAGTATACAAACTTATCAAGGGGTAAGTATTGGTAATGTGCAAACTAGTCTCAGAATGGAAGTAACGCCAAAAGGGATATTTGTAATGATATGGACTCCTACTGGCACAGAATTAATTCAAGCAAAATCGACTGCTCAAAAAACAGACAATAAGAACTTATTTATTCATTATAAAAAACAAGATACCACTCCTGCTAATACTTATCAGTGTACGACTGATGATATAAATGCCAACAGAATCCAAGATCAAATTAAGGCCCAGAGCAGAAGTGTTAGCGATGGACAATTGCGTACCTATAGATTAGCATTAGCTTGTACTGGAGAGTACGCACAATATCATGGCGGCACCACTGCCGACGCACTAGCAGCTATGGCCACTACGATCAATCGAGTGAATGGCATATTCATGAGAGAACTAAGTTTACAAGTTCAAATAGTCGCCAATAATGACCGAGTGGTTTATCTTAATGGCGCCACCGATCCATTTGACAATCAGGATGGCAATCAAATGCTAAAGGCGAATCAGGATGTGTGTGATGAACAAATAGGCGTTAACAATTATGATATAGGTCATGTATTTAGTACTGGTGGCGGCGGTGTGGCTTACTTAAATTCTACTTGTTTTGATGCCATTAAAGCAGGAGGAGTCACAGGGCAACCAAATCCAGTAGGCGATCCTTTTGACATTGATTTTGTAACACACGAAATGGGCCATCAATTTGGTGCCACCCATACCCATAATAATGATTGTAATAGATCAATCGCTTCCGCATTTGAGCCGGGAAGTGGATCGACGATCATGAGTTATGCTGGTATTTGCTTTCCTACGATTCAAGGGAATAGTGATCCTTATTTTCATGGTTATAGCATCCAACAAATAAATAATACTATCACCTCCACAAGCAGTACTTGCGCTACAACAAGTATTACCAATAACAATCCTCCTCAAGCAAACGCAGGTCGAGATTTATTTTTACCTATAGGAACTCCTTTTGAATTAGTGGGTTCAGGAACAGATCCTGATAACCAAGCCTTAACTTTTTGCTGGGAACAGATGGATAATGAATTTGCTGTCATGCCACCAGAGGCAACTTCTACGGAAGGTCCAGCGATTAGATCATTTCCTCCCCAAGATTCACCCAATCGATATATCCCTTCGATTGAACAATTAGTTAAAAACGAAGCTGCTAAGTGGGAAGTTTTGCCGCTAGTCGGTCGATCAATGGAGTTTAGATTGACGGTTAGAGATAATTATGCAGAGGGTGGTTGTACCGATTACGATGAAAAAGAATTACAATTTATAGCTGAAGCAGGGCCATTTAAAGTAACTATTCCAAGTGCCCCTATTTTCTATGCTAGTAACTCTTCTCAAACCGTAAGGTGGGAGGTAGCGAATACAGATGAAGCGCCGATAAATGTATCGAAAGTCGATATCCTGTTATCTGTTGATGGAGGATATACTTATCCTATAGTATTAGCAGAAAGTGTAGCAAATGATGGTGCGCAGGAGGTCCAGTTTCCCGATATAGTAACGGATGCAGCTCGAGTAAAAATCAAAAGTGTAGATAATATCTTTTTTGATATTTCAGATAATAATTTTTCCTTAATAGAAAAAACAGCAGACTATAATTTAACGGTTACACCAAGTACAGCTTCTGTATGTCAAGGAAATGCTATTCAATTCACAGTAGATATTGGTAGTGTGGAAGGCTTCAATGAATCGGTCACACTTACGAGTAATGCAGGAGATTTCTTTAATAGCTTCAATTTTTCAAGAGATCAAGTAGTGGCAGGAAGTAATAGTGTTTTCACTATTAATTCGGCAGGTATTAGCCCTGGGAAATATACTTTAGAAATTCAAGGTGCATTTGGTGAGAATATTAAAACTAGATTTATTGACTTAACCGTTTCGCCAAATACACCAGTAACCTTAGCAAATGTTTCACCAACAGCTGGTGCAGCTGATCTGACATTAAACCCAACTTTTGAATGGTCCTCAACAGACCCAAGCGCCATTTATCATTTAGAGGTGGCAACAGATCCCGCATTTAATCAAATTGTTATTGAGGCAGAAAACATAGAAAGTACAAGCTATGTATCACCAATCAACTTGGAGCACACCCGCACCTATTATTGGCGCGTGCTAGCAAGTAATGAATGTGGCACTAGTGCCTATTCTCCTTTTACGCAGTTTACTATTTCCAATGTCTTATGTCAGGTATTTTCTAGTGCAGATGTACCAGAAATTATTCCAGTTGAAGGAACACCAGAAATCAGTTCTTCCTTAAACTTAGATGAAGATGGTACTGTTCACAGTATTAGAGTGATGGATATTAATATAACGCATTCCTGGATCAATGATTTAACGGTTAGCTTACAATCACCAAATGGAGATAAAGCCGTTTTATTAGATCAAATTTGTGGGAATGAAAATTTAATAAACTTGACATTTGGAGATGAGGGTCCGACACATGCGAATTTACCCTGTCCGCCTGAAAGTACGGACACTTATCAAGGACAAGAAAGCCTAGGTATTTTTAAAGACACGGAAATCAGAGGTGAATGGAATTTAATCATCAAGGATCATTTCAATTTAGATGGCGGTCAGCTTAACAGTTGGGCACTAGAAGTTTGTCAGATCGTTAAAGATAATATTCCATTGGGAATAGTCATTACAGATCAAGGAAACCCTAATTGTTCAGATAGTTCGGATGGTTACATCTCTCCTACGATAGTCGGTGGATCTGCACCATACACGATTGAGTGGAATACTGGAGCCGAGCGTTTAGCTTTAGAAAATTTAAAAGCAGGAAATTACAGTTTAAAAGTAACAGATAATAATGGCGCAATCGCAGAAACAACTGTTGAATTAGTTGCACCTTCCCCTATTAATATTAGTCATGTTACGAATAGCCCTTTTTGTGCAGGTGAGGCAGATGGGTCCATTACCATTAATGCAAGTGGTGGCCAACTTCCGTACCAATACGCATGGTCCCATGGGCCCCTAACTAGAACCGTCAATAATCTACCAGCAGGTACTTATACTGTAACGGTTACAGATGCTAATAAATGTTCATTAAGTAATTCAATTACTATTGAAGAACCTGCGTCCATGAACCTAACATTCGTCAGTACTAAAGATACCAACGGATCAAATGGCACAATTGATTTGAGTGTGGAAGGGGGAACTGCTCCTTATGCTTATTCCTGGTCAAATAATATCAATACACAAGACTTGGAAGCATTGTCTGCTGGTATGTATTCTGTTGTTGTTACGGACGCAGCAGGTTGTACAAAACTAGGTCAGACAGAAGTAATCAGCGAAGTGAATTTAGAGGACTGTACAGAAATCAATATTTTAATTACCTTAGATAATTACGGTAGTGAAACAAGCTGGGATATAAAAAATTCAGCAGGTACGACCTTTACCCAAGGAGGGCCTTATACTAATTTTACAAAGGAAGAGGTTCAAACTTCTACTATTTGTTTAGCGCCAGGTTGTTATGATTTTACGATTTATGATTTATGGGG
>CALJIY010000222.1 GCA_937973945.1 uncultured Saprospiraceae bacterium
GTGTGCGAGAACCCTTGATTAGAACAAAGTGACCAATAAACCAATTGCCCCGCAGTCATCGTCTCGTTTCCATTATATGTCTTAGGTGTCACAGGAAGTTTACCCCGCAGCACAAAGACCTCCCCAAATTTTCGATTAATAATAGCACGAACATAATTGTTATCCAAGTTAGGATAAAATCCACCTGTACTTCTTCTAGGATTTTCGGGCATTTGTCCATTGTAAATACCTAATAAAAAAGCTCGATCATATTGAATAAACCAGGTAGGTGGATTCGTAGCTGGATGTGTGGCAGGCTTATTGGGTTGATGCACTAAATCGTAATATTTAGCTTTAGGTACGCCCACGGCATTCGGCGTGATGCGTAGCGGCTGTTTACTTTTTAAAGCTGCACAAGCTTCAGCGCCTCTTAATACTTCTCCAGAAGCTAAAGTTAATACTGCTTCTGGCAAATCAACCCCACCTGTTGGAGCGGTTCCTTTATCTGGTACATAAATTCTATATAGCACCGCTTGCTGCCCAGGACCATAAGCTGGAGCATGTAAAGTATTAATTAAGTTATTCTGCATTTTAGAATCCTGTACTTGTATCGGCTCATTTACTTTAGAGCCTTCTACTTTCCTCTTAGGTGGTTGGGCATTGAGAATATTTACTTGATAGCGTCTTTTAGTAGCATTTCTATTAGCGCCAACGACAAAAGGATTCACACCTCCTTCTTCGGGTACAATTAAATAGTCGGTCATAGATTCTACAGGTGCTCCTCTTTGATCGTAGCTAATAAAAGACATGTATCTGGAATGTGGAAAATCTCCTTCTAAGGTCAGAGTAGCTCCTTCTGGAATGGTAAACATCGCTGCCCAATAAAACACTCCTGCATCAGGGTAAGCAATATTCATGTAGGGGTCTTTGCTGACAGGACCTCTTGTCCAGAAACAAGTTCTTGGGCCTGGTATTTCTGGGCGAGTGGTGGACTTTTCTTTTGTCTCGATTGTTTGTTCACTACCTGTTGTTTTAGCGTGTTCTTTTTGGCAAGCGGTAAAGAATAGTAGACAACTGAAAAATAGAATAAATGGTTTGTTCATTGTTTGTAAGATGCTCAAAGTTAGATATACAACATGAAGAATCTACTTGTTGATAAGAATATGGGCGAAAAATAGGTATTAACTACAAAAAAAAATCTACCACAAGAATAGATTTGCTCCAACATCAATCTATGCTGTCTTCAATGGTCGAAAACAAAAATAAAGCCCGACCAGTATCAAAGGAATACTCAGCCATTGGCCCGTACTAAATAAGCCAAGCGCATTTTCAATGCCGCCCATATCTCGCTTAAAGTACTCTAATCCAAACCTAGTACTCCATAACAAAACAGTAAATACCCCTAACAACCGGCCCGTTTTATGTCGAATATCTGTTTTCCAATATAGATAACTGAGTATCCCAAATATGATAAAGTAGGCAAGAGATTCATACAATTGCACAGGATGTCTAGGAATCTGGTCAACTTGTTCAAATACGAAAGCCCAAGAAACATCGGTAGGGTTACCAATAATTTCTGAATTCATTAGATTCCCTAATCGGATGAGCGCCCCGACTAAGATAACAGGCACACCGATTCTATCCAGCAACCAAATCAATGGTTTCTTTAAAACGTTTTTGCAATACCACCATTGAGCAATTAAAACCCCCATTGCACCACCATGACTCGCCAAACCTAAAAAGCCAGTAAATT
The DNA here is from genome assembly GCA_937973945.1 of uncultured Saprospiraceae bacterium. Classification (GTDB taxonomy): domain Bacteria; phylum Bacteroidota; class Bacteroidia; order Chitinophagales; family Saprospiraceae; genus JAFMDF01. The sequence continues at coordinate 1,733 of CALJIY010000222.1, forward strand.
TGAAAGTCGGCTCTGTTTGAATAGGTAAAAGTATCTCTATTAAATGTTGGCTATAATAGTCCCAATCATAAAATACGCAATGACCAATTCTAGCTCCGAAGACCGTACCTAGCATCAAGACTAATAGCAATTGATCGAGTGTTTCTACATCTTCACCCTCCCGCTTAAACATTCGGAAGACAATATAATAGCCGATCATAAACCCAACCATAAAGCCCATACTATACCAGAGTGGGGCAATGGTCGTAGGCCCAAAACCTAAAATTTCTGGAATAGTGAGTTGGAATATTTCCTTTTGAGGATTCCAATGGATGACGGCTAATAGCGTATTATAAAGGATTGCAAATTTCATAGGGCAAAAGTAGGATTTATCTTTTAAATAATTTATTGTCCAACTTCATAAACAAAAGAGACAATCACAAAAAAACGGTTATTTTTGTCAATGAAGCTAAAAGGAATAAAATCTATCAAATAATTATGAACTACCTTTTCTCTGTTCTACTCCTACTATTTACAACAACTATTATGCACGCACAACATAAACCAGCCTATCAACTTTTTAATAAAAAAAATAAAAAAACTAGCTATAAGAAGTTAATAAATAAATGCAATAAAGCAGATATCGTCTTATTTGGAGAATTGCATAATAACCCAATTGGGCATTGGTTACAGTTAGAATTAACAAGAGACTTGAAGGAAAGACACTCCTTGATGTTAGGATTTGAAATGATAGAAGCGGATAACCAAGCAGCGCTAGATGATTATTTATCAGGAAAGGTGGATGCTGCTCAGCTAGATACTTTGGCTAGACTCTGGAATAATTATAAAACAGATTATGCGCCTATCGTAGATTTTGCGAAAGGACAAGGAATAAAAGTAATTGCGACCAATGTACCGAGGCGCTATGCTCGAATCGTTTTTAGAAAAGGAATAGAGGAACTAGAGACCTTACCACAAGAAGATAAACAATGGATTGCCCCACTACCTATGCCATTTGATGCGAACCTCTTGGGATATAAGAACATGATGGATATGGGGATGGGCGGACATGCAGGAGAGAATTTTCCAAAAGCGCAAGCGATCAAGGATGCAACAATGGCCCATTTTATATTAAAGAATTATCAAGAAGGACAACTGTTTATCCATTTTAATGGATCTTATCATTCTGATAATTATGAGGGAATTATGTGGTATTTACAACAAGAACAACCCAATCTAAAAGTAGTCACTATTTCTTCTGTTTATCAAGAAGATATTGGAAAGCTCTTAAAAGAAAATAAAGGAAAAGCAGATTTTACTTTGGCCGTGCCGGAACGAATGACTAAGACATTTTAAGGTTAGAGCAGAGAAGCGAGAGCAGAGAATAGAGACAGATTCCGTTTAAAATCATACGAAATTCTGTTGTTTTTTAACGGATTCAAGACTATTCAATAAACCGGATCAGCTTAAAACGCTCGTTCTATACAAATCTAGTTGTCAACGCTGCGTGAGTTTTTGACACTTGAATTTAAACACTTGAACTTTCTCACGAAATCTGTCTCTATTCTCGCTTCTCTACTCTCTGTTCTCATATAATGCAAAAAGGCACAGAGAAAATTAATCTCTGTGCCTTTGTGTCTCTGTGTTCTAATTAAACCTCTTTATCTCCGTATCTGAAGATAGCCCTTCAAAGGTTTAGACCCATCTCCTAGATCAATAATATAGAAATAAGTTCCATCAGGTAAAACCGTTCTGCCATTCCAATTACCAGACCATTCATTTTTATAACCATCTTGGCTAAAAACTCTATTGCCCCATCTATTGAAAATTCGTACCGTATTACCAGGATAATTTTCTATTCCATCTATTCGGAAGCTATCATTGATGCCATCATCATTAGGAGAAAATCCATTATAGACAACTAAATTATTACTAACAAAACAATCTATATAAACGGATACAGTAGCAGTATCACATATGCTACTTTCACAGATAGCATATTCGAACGTAACAGGCGCATCATCATCACAAAAGCCTGTTTGTGCAATATAAGTAAAGGTACCATCAGGGTTAATGATTGTCTGACCATTTAAAGGCTCCCTAGTCAAATAAGTCGTGTCTAAGAATCTAAAAGAATCATTGCCTAAAACATCTAATACCACAGATTCATTTAATCGGATAGTGACAGAATCATCAACTGCTTCAAAGAGAACTGGAGGAGCTCCTGTTTCGTCTTCGACGTGGTAGATTAACGTCACCGTATCGCAAAAGCCAAGCGCATCACAAATCTTAATACAAGCAGTATCTGAACCTATTCTGACGCCGTTATAACTGATACAACCACTGTTGTCTAAAATGTCAAAGACAACATGATTACCACTAGCCGTTGGACAAATATTCTCTACACTTACAAAGGTGCTTTGTAAACCGATTAGCGTTGGACAGATCACATCTATTGTACCAAGATCAATGGTTTCTTCTATGACTAAATTTTCAGCACAACCTACTACAGCGACTACGTCTAGGACACAATTATTTCCATAAGTGAAACGTAAATTTTGCGTACCTACTTCATTAAACGTAATAGCGGTTCCGCCAGAGGAGCAAACGTTGATCGTTCCTGTATATGGTTGATTATCTATTGTTAAAATGGAAGCAGATAATTCTGCAAAAGGTATTTGTAAACAAGCTTGTATAGGTGCACAGCTAGGTGCGAATGTATAAATCGTATCTGTATCTAGTGTTAAACAAGAAGTAGATGGTGGCTGTACATTGACGACTATACTCAGATTAATCATTGCTCCACTAGCATCTGTTATGGTGTAACAAGCTTCTTCTGTACCAGTCATTAGTCCAGCTATATCCACACACTTTGTAATTTCATTATACACAATTGCCGCGGCTGTACCCGATAGACTAGGGCAGGTATTATTAGAAACTTGAATGCCTGTTCCGAATAAAGGCTCTAAACAAATAGGAACTTGTCCTCCTTCTTGTATCGTAATATTAATCACACTATCTCTACTAGCGCCATTACATGGTAAAACGATGGAGAGCGTATCCGAACAGGTCGTCGCATTGCTAACCAAGACTAAAGTATGTGTTCCTGGTTTAAAAGAAATTTCTGTTCCTTTAGGAGTTAAATTACTATTCGCTTCTAGAATAGTAGAGGCACCTCCTGACATCAATTGCATAGAACCATAGGTCTTACTAGCATCTCCCCCTTGTATGATGGCAACATCAGGTAAATTAACCCAATTACCTGTAGGGTCCCAAATATTCATAGAAGTCACTAAATCTTCAATAGAGGTGAAATTTCCGGATTGCATAATACCGTTGACCATCCACTCTCTGACCTCATAGTTGCCAGTAGCATTTCTACCAGGGAAAAAGGCATAAGAGTAAGCGAAGTAGGTTTCAAATTGACATCCCTTTAGATTACTTGAATAATCTTCTCCATCCAGAAAAATACTATAATTGATCATACTGTCTCTAGGCACAGGTAAACACAGTGCTCCTTTTTCATCACATCCTACAGGATCAAGTGTCAAAGGATTGCCTAGGTTATTTAGTATATTTAATGCACAGCTATTAGAAGAAATTACTTCTGATATGACCGTTGCACATCCTTGATTATCGGTAAGCGTTAGCATATATACCCCGTCTGTCAAATTGCTAATAGAAGTGGACGTTGCACCCGTACTCCAATTATAAGTATAAGGTCGCATACCACCTGATACACTAGATGAAATCGTAGCAGTTTCTGTATTAACTGTTAATTGAATATTGATTGGGGGTGGATCTTGTAGCATGGCACTTACCGCCATTGTACAGCCAGTTCCATCTGTCACTGTTACCATATAGACGCCAGAAGGAACACCAGCAATATCGTTCGTTCCTGCGCCAATTTCCCAAGCATAATCATAAGGCGCTTGACCGCCTTGCGGAGTAACTATTATTTGTCCGTCATTATCTCCGCTACAGCTTGGTGACTGTAAATTTAAGGCAACATCAATAGCTGCACATTGGGATTGATCTACCACCGTAATTCCCTTTTCTGTGGTACAACCAAATGCATCGGTAACCGTCAGGGCATAGCTCCCTTCTGGTAGATTATTTATCTGCGGCTGAATACTTCCATTACTCCAAGAATAAGTATATGGGGCAGCTCCACCAGTAACAATTGCTCTACCTTGTCCATCATTCGCGCCTGCTTGAGAAACATTTGCTTTAGAGATGACTACGCTTAAGACATCTGATTCAGAAATAACGATTGTTTGTTCAACAAAAAATCCACTGTTATCTGTAACGATAACCACATAAGTGCCGGGCGATAAATTTTCAATACTGGAAGTCGTAGGACCATGCGTCCATTGATAATTGTAAGGTGGCTGCCCATTAGCAGGCTTTAATACAATAATTCCATCATTCGCACCTGTACAACTGATATTCTGCACAGCTATTTGTACAGTAAGTCCCGAATCCATTACAGGTGGAGTGGAGGTGGTATCAATTGGTGTTACCTCCATCGTATCTACTGGTACGCTTGGTGCTTGGCAAGCGACGAGGCTGCTTCCTAAAATACCTATCGGTAAATCAGCTGCGCCATATCCAGAAACCGTCATTTGCTGACCAGGATTTGTTTGTTTACTATTTGGAGGATTGAATGGATCGCTTAGATTATCCATTAAGCTAAGTGTACCATCGGGACAAGTGCCAATATTTTTAAAAGAAAAAAGACCGACTTTTTGTCCTTTCTCAAAAGTAATTCTGGAAGTACCCTGTGAACTTAAACCAAAAGAAATATAATCAGTATTGGGATCTTCTGTTGGATTATTGTCTCTGCCTGTTTTAATAAAAGTTACCCCAGATATAAGGTCTGTAATATCTCCTACCAGAAACCCACCAGTAGGTACTTTAATCGTAACCTGAGCCGTACCGACAATATTAAAAGGGAAGCTCCAAGTAGTATCTGAAATAAGGGATACGATATAGTTGCCATCAGCATCTAGTTCTAATTCATAGGAAATGACATTGGTAGATACAGGGTCTGTCGTGTCCATGGTATCTACAGGCGTGGTGATTACAGTATCCATTGGAACAGTTGGCATGGTATCGATGGGAGTCGTTACTTCCTCTGCGCTACATGCAATAGTAGTGCTTCCTAAAATACCTATCGGTAAATCAGCTGCACCAAAACCAGAAACCGTCATTTGCTGACCCGGATTTGTTTGCTTACTATTTGGCGGATAAAATGGATCCGTTAGATTATTCATTAAACTAAGTGTCCCATCTGGACAAGTGCCAATATTTTTAAAAGAAAAGAGTCCTACTTTCACTCCTTTTTCAAAAGTAATCCTAGACGTTCCTTGTGACCTTAGGCCAAAAGAAAGATAATCAGAACTTGTATCTTCAGCTGGGCTATTGTCTCTACCCGTCTTGGAAAAAACCACTCCTGGAATAAGCTCAGTAATATCTCCTGCAAGGAAACCACCAGTAGGTACTTTAATCGTAACTTGAGCTGTACCAACAATATTACGAGGAAATGACCAAGTAGTATCTGGAATAAGAGACACGATATAATTACCCTCCGCATCCAATTCTAATTCATAAGATATAAGACTAGTAGCTATTGGATTAGTAGATTCCGTTGTATCTATAGGTTCTGTCACGACTGTATCCACAGGCTCCACGACCATTGTATCTATAGGCGCTGTCACCATGGTATCCACAGGAGGAACAACTACCATCGTATCTACAGGTGTTATTTCTTCCATTGGATTGCAAGAAATAGCTGCCCCTGCTATCCCAACAGGAAGATCAGGTCCACCAAAACCAGAAACCGTCATTTGTAAGCCAGCATTGGATTGCTTGCTATTAGGCGGAAAAAATGGGTCTGTTAGATTATCCATTAGGCTAATATGTCCATCAGGGCAAATTCCTATATTGGTAAAAGAGAAGAGTCCTATTTTTTCTCCTTTTTCAAAAGTAATTCTGGAAGTTCCCTGTGAACCAAGACTAAACGATATATAGTCAAAGCCAGGTTCTTCTGTAGGGCTATTATCTCTACCTGTTTTGAAAAAGGAAACGCCTTCAATCAAATCAGTTATTTCACCAACTTCAAAGCCACCAGTAGGTACTTTGATCGTAACTTGAGCCGTACTGACAATATTGAAAGGGAAAGACCAAGTAGTATCCGGCAATAGAGAAACAACAAAATCTCCATTCTCCGCTTGTGCTAATTCATAAAACAAGACACAATCAGTAGAATCACTTAAATAGTGCAAAGAATTATTAGTGGAGAAGGCTAAAGAAGCTTTTAGACTTACAAGGAAAAGGATGGTGGTTAGTAATAAATTTTTGTTCATGAATTATATAATTGTTGAGATCTTGACCTTCAATTAATCAAATTAGTCTTGGAAATGCTTATGGTACACGGCATAGAATTAAAAATTTCACAGTGTATATAGGGAATAGAAAAATAATTCACCCATTCTGACTTGGCGTCATATAGGATAATTTATTTATTTCCAGATACCTTAACTTCCATACTAATATGTTAAAAAAAGACATTTATACCCAAAACCTAGTATATTTGAAAGGAGTTGTCTGAGCCTAATAATGACTATTGAGTGTAATTTTGGAGAAAAAGTATTGATTTTGCTTAGACAAAGAGCTTGTAAGATGAAGATTGTCAAAAACTTGGAAAAATTACCAAGTAAAAGAAGGTTGGCTAAATGATTTATTGTTTTTTATATATATAAATCTTTACAATAAGCAGACCAAAATAAAAAAGTAGATTTTTTTTTTGTTTAATATATTTTTTAGCAAGGTTCTTGCAATTTAGAAATGAACACTAATCTCTATGAATTCTAAAATGGGGTTTATTGTATAGTAAAGAGAATCAGCTATAATTTCTATAATTCGCAAGTTATAAACGACATATAAATTTATATTTTATTTATACATTTTATTAGTTGCAGTTGCTTTTACTATCCTATTTTACAACAATTCATTAGTTGTTCCTATTAGAATTTTATAAATTCTACCTAATTCCTCAGTTTATTTAAAATAGCTTTCTAAAAGAATTATTTGTTTATACCCCCATTGGTATATACTTTATTCTACCTGTAAGAGGACTAATTTCCTTTTAAAGACACGCTAAATAGAAAATAATACTAGGAATTGAGAATCACCTTTCCGATTTAGTATATTAGAAATGCAACCTCCCAAGGCGCACACTACGTATCATCTATTTTAGCAAACTATTATAAAAGATTTATATCCAAGCGTTTGTGCTCGGATTGAATATATCCAGAATTATTGATCCCAGAAAAGATCATATTTAAGATATGTTAATTACATTGTGGATTTGTTTAGAAGATCCTTAGTAACGACGAAATAATAAGTTGGTCATCTGGACGAGCAGATTTTGTTCTCAGTTTTTCTTAAAAAATCCTTGCATAGCCTAGCTACGGAAGTATTTTTTAAGAGAAAATGAGGGCAAAAGATTCCGTCCTAGATGTTCAAATTATTGTTTTGTCGTTACTTAAATAAATGATTAGCATATTTTAGTAAGGCATATGGTGAAAATATGCTTTACGTAAGGGTGAATAGCAATTTACTTTTACGGAAATGATCTTATCTACATGAATTAAGAAATTGAAGAAGTTTAGATTATATAGAATACAGCTAAAAGTGACTATAGTATTGTTCTTTGCAATGCTATATCTCTCTGGTAATGCTATTGCTCAAGTGAAAGGCAAGATAGTAGAGATGGATGTAGCGGGTACATTTGTTGTCTCTATTATTTCTGAACAGACTTGGTCACCACCAAATAGTTTTACCACTACTGCAGCTTTTACTTTAAAAGTACCTACAGGCACTTTTCAAATTAAAAAGGATGATGTCGTCTCTCATAATGGACTTTGGGAACTAGCGAGTAGAATAGTAGCTCCAATCGAGGCACCAACATTTGATTATATTTATTTTTATTTAGTTTCCCCAATCACTACGCTTACCTACACAGCAGGAGAAGAGATTCCTCTATTTTCCTTTAAAAATACCGAAGATTGCGCTGGAGATATACAAATTATGGATCCAGAAACAGACCCATTCAGCGTACCGAATTCCTTAAGTGTAAATATTGGGAATAACTACACGATCGTTGGAAATGGACTTGGAAATGGTTATCAAGGCACGATCAAAACCAAAACGAACGAACAGAATTGCCATTTAGAATATGATTGGTCTTATAATGAGAATTTGTGCTATGGAGATTCTACCAAAGGGGTATTAACTTTTCTTAAAGGTACGCCCCCTCTTCGTATCGTACTGAAATCCGTAGAACCTAATAGGAAAACACATTACTTTTTAGATACTTTGACGCATATAGGTGATCAATTTATCATGCCAGAAAATTTATTGGAAGGGAGCCATTCTTTATTTTTAATTGATGCTTCACCCGATACCGTTTTTTATAGCTTTGATTTTGAACAACCTAAAGAAATAGCTTTGTTTGCTTCAAAAAAAGATGTGGGATGTAATGATACTACTGGCGTATTAGTAAGAATGGTACATTCTGGATTGCCAGAGGGTGATATTGCTCAATATAGTTGGTCGAATGGTTTTAATGGCGATGTATTAGAAGATGTCGGGGTAGGTACTTATCAAGTGACCATGACTTATGGAAGAGAATGCAGTATGGTACATGACTTTCAAGTGGAAGGAATTCCCCCAATTGAAATTACCGTAAAAGAGCAAAAGAATCCATCCTGTAGTGATCTTAAAGATGGGCTTATAGATATTGAAGTTACTGGAGGTGTTGATATTTTTTATTTTTATGAGTGGGGAGATTCTACTTTGGATGTTGACAGTAAATTAACTAATCTGGACGGAGGTAGTTACACCGTTACGGTAGCGGATGTAACGGGCTGTAAGGCTATAAAAGAAATAATACTAGATACTCCTCCACCTTTAGATCCAACAATCACAGTCAAATCTCCTAGTTGTCCTGACTTTGAAGATGGGCATGTTGAAATAAAAGCAAATGAGAATGGAGCCCTACCATTCAAATACTCTTTTGGAGGAAGTGGTTTAAAGAGTAAAGGGAATTATCCAGAATTAGGGGCAGGCGCTTATAAACTATATGTGGTAGATAACAATGACTGCATTATGGAAAAGGATTTAGTGTTGGAAGAACCTGAAGAATTTGACATAGAACTAGGCGAAAACAAAGAGATACTTATCGGAGAAAAAAGAGCATTGATACAAGGAGATACCTTAGATCATAGTTATGAATTTTATTGGGAACCTTCAGAATCGCTAACTTGCTTTGATTGTCCTAACCCCATAGCAAGCCCACTAGAAACGACAACTTATCAAGTTTATGTTACGAGTGAAAATGGTTGTTTTAGAACAGATGAGGTGACGATCAATGTCAATCGAGATAGACCTGTTTTCTTTCCTAATGCTTTTAGTCCTGATGGGGATGGATATAATGATTATTTTGAAATCCCATTAGGTAAAACGACTACCGCAATTCTTGAACTTAAAGTACTCAATAGATGGGGACAATTAGTTTATGAATCTAATAGTACACAAGGAGCACTAAGATGGGATGGTTATTTTGATAACAAACCTGTTCCTGAAGGTGTTTATATGTTTTTTGCAACCATTTTATTTGATGATGGAGAAACGCTACCTTTCCAAGGGGATGTGTTATTAGTACGGTGAGAAGATAAGACCAATAGACTAGTTTGGCGAGTAGCAACGCTACCCGCCGTGCTTAGTTGGTCTTGTTATTAATATGATCTATCTAGTAAGTTCTCATTCATCATTTCTCATTCATAAATTACTCTATCTATCCTCAAGCATTTCCTAATAAGCGAGATAACCAGCCCCAATTGCTACCAGCTTGAATTCCTACGCCTGCACTTGCAACAGCAGCTTCTTTTGGTAATTCTTTTTCTTCTCGAACAGGCTCTTCATATAGCACATTTCCTTTCCAATCTAATACGTCACCGCCATTAGCCCATTGATAATCCTTTGCTTCGTGTAAACTATAGAATGGGGTAGGGACGCCTTCAATCCAATAAGCGCCTAAATATCCGAATAGTGGGTGGTCAATTTTTGCCATAACTGTGGTTTGTAAAGTGGAGAAATAGGAAGATGTCAGAAATCAGATCGTCCTTTTATACTGTTGACAATTTGACGCTTTTGCTACCGCCAATTAATGATGTAGACGGTTTGACAGCGAAGTTCTCTGATTACTAACCTCTTGTTATCAGTTATGAAGGTAGTTAAAATTTTGATTATTTTAAAATAATGCAATAAATATTCTTGTAAATGATTTGTTTTTAGTTTTTTAATTGGGTGTTAACAGGTTGATCGTTCGACGCATCAATATATCTCTCTGGGGATCATCCACCATTAAAAAGATATGTTCACTAAAAGCTGTAAAGCCATTGCGTTCATAAAAGCGAATTGCTTTTGGATTGTGTTCCCATACGCCTAACCATATAAATTCTTTTTGAGCATGGGTGGCCTCTTGTATAGCAAAATCCAATAATGCTTGTCCAATCTGCTGATTTCTATATTCAGCGGCTACATATATCCTTTCTACTTCTAAACAATTCCCTTCTACTGCTTCTGTTTGAGCTGTACCTGTATTTAACTTGAGGTAGCCGACGACTTCTGCTGCTTTTTTAGCAAAATAAAATTCAGATTCAGGATGCTGCCATTCTGCTAATAATTTTTCTTTATTAAGATGTTCGGCAAGGTAAATATCCATATTGCGTTGGCTGTTGTGAGGTGGGCCGAAGGCTTCTGCAAAGGTAGTAATAGCAATATGAC
>CALJIY010000223.1 GCA_937973945.1 uncultured Saprospiraceae bacterium
TTCACGATCTTAAGCCCGCGACTTTGCTGATTCCCCAATTGAAGTTGGACCAAATAAACACCTGCGCTTAAATGCTGCCCAACCGTAATTTGTCCATTCGCTTGTTCCAAAGTATACCGTTCTACTTGTTCGCCTAATAAATTGAAGACAGTTAGACTGCCAGGATGTTGTAAATGATTCAATTGGTAATCAATAGTAGTTGCGGAAACAAAAGGGTTAGGGGACACTTCAAACTGTTCCAAAATCCCTGCCTCTTCCAAACTAGTGGCTAAGATCATTATTGTCTGTTGTATCGTATCCCCATCTGGGCAAACGGCATTTCCAGCAGCCAAAGCGATCGTATAAGTACCAATAGAATCATAGGTATAATTGGCATCTGTGGTAGAAATAATAGTATCCGCTATTTCCCAAGCATAGCTATCCGCATTCATAGAAAGATTGGTCAGTTGGACGGTTCTTCCATTCAAAGTATAGTCAAAATTAGCGCTTGGGCCATCAAATACGTTTACCTCAATATTCATGCTATCCACGAATGCCCCAGTCAAAGTTTCTCTTACTTTAAGGCTTGCCATATAGGTACCCGCTTGATCATAGCTGATGACAGGCTCAAAAGCATTAGATGCAGAAGGAGTACCTCCTTCGAAGGTCCAGTCATAGGCTCTAAAATTAGTAATACTTGGTTCAAATTTTATTTTTCGTTCTTCACAACTTAATACAACAGGACCAATCGCAAGCGGCAAGCGGTTTAGTGCCACTTCAATATTGGTCACCTCCCCTGTAGCAATATCCACTTCTACTATCTTAGATTCAAATCCACTTTTAGAAAATTCTACTTGAAAAGTGCCGGGGGTTGCTTGTCCTGTCTTAAATATTCCCGAAGCATCAGAAAGATCTGAATTAGCATCGTCAGAAAGAATTTTCACAGACACCCCTGATAAGGTCAAGCCTGAAACAGCATTAGTGACAAGTCCTTCTAAATAACTCGCTCGAACATAGGTCGGCTTTAAAATAAACAATCCATTTCCAATATCCGACGCCAAAACATTTCCAGAAGGCAAAAAAGGATACGCTCCCCAAGAACCTCCAAATCCAGAAACTCTATCACTATTAAAGGTATCGTATATTCCAACTTCCACTAAATTATCAGGCTTATGAGCATCCGTTATCACCACCCCTTCTTTATAAAAAGAAGTGACCAAAAAATCATTTAATACATGTACATTATGGGGAATTAATCCTCTTCCTAAAGAGGAAGATGGTCTAAATTCATCCAAAAATTTAATATCTGATAAATCGGAAATATCATAAGCGGCAACTGGTGCATTTCCACGCTCATCTGTTGTAAATACCGTTTTGCCATCATCAGATAACCATGCATTATGTGTAAATCTAAATGGCGTAGTTTGAGTGGCAAGTAATACAGGATTTGCTTTATCTGTAGCATCCATAATGGACAGGTAGCCTGCACTAATATCAGAACTATAAACCGTATCATTTCTTACGTAAACGTCATGTGAATATCTAGCGTCTAATGCGCCAATATATGCTAAACTATCCGGATTAGTAACATCAACCATTAGTATGCCTCCATTATTGACATTACAGCCTGCTAAGTAAGCAATACCTGTTTGTTCGTCTATAAATAAATTATGACATACCCTTAATTGAGTAGAATCAAATTCTTCAAAATGAGGTGCCCAAAAATAATGATCAGCACTATCTAAGGGGTTGGGAAGATCCGATAAATCTAATACATGTAAGCCCAAACCTTCACTATCTGTAATGACAAATGCATGGTCACCATAGGTTTTAATATCTCTCCAAATAGATCTTGGACCATCTATAATAGAAATTAAATCAGGAACATTTGGCGTGCTTACATTGACAATAGCTACTGCCCTATTCAAACCTACTATTGCAAATTCTCTATCCATATCATCCACATAGCCCCAAACATCACTTAACTCTTGGTCAAATCTTACCTGTGCTTCTAGGCTCATATTTTGGGCAGGAGTTTGCGCCTTTATTATTGGGAAAGCACTAATAATTAGAGCTAGAATAAGAAGTATATTTTTCATGTAGATGTACTTTAGTGTAGATGTTTAGCGAATACCAATCATTTTTTTAAGCTTTACAAAAAGCTTTAGTCCTTACAAATGTATAATAATAAAAGATAAGTATAATTTAATCTTCCATTAGATTATGTAAGAGGTAAGACAGAGCAGGAACTACTTAAGAATTGATTAAGGAAGTTGTTTAAAAATAAAAAGAGCTTAGCAGTTTCACTACTAAGCTCTTTTTAAATCAATAGACTAAACGAGTAGTCTATTTCTTCGGTTTAGGCAATATCTCCGTTTGTTCTCCAAAGTACTGAACAAAGCGTTGCATATCTACCGCCAACTCTTTGTTTTGAGTTGCCTTAAAATAAGTATCAGATAATGCTCTGAATGTGTGGTAGAAGAAACGATCCATTTCATTGACTTGCATTTCCTTTGTCCATAAATCAATCTTCATGGTATCCTTGTGTTCTTTATCAAAAATGGATAACAGGAAAGCTTTTGCTTCTGCGTCTTTTGCCCCATTAGGACCATCAGAAGCAGACCAATGAATTTTATCTGGTACGTTCTCTTTATCTAAGGAAACTTTTATTTTAATCTCTGATGTTTTAGCCATTGCTTTGTATTGATTAAGAACACAGAGGCACGAAGACACAGCGTGAAATTATTCTCTGTGATCCAGTGCCTCTGTGTTCAATTATGCACGCTGTTTCTCTCTACCCAAAGTAATCTTTCATTCTATCAAAGAAGCCCTTTTCCCCCTTCTTTGGTTGAGGTCGAAAGTTAGGCATATCTCTCATTTTTTCTAACAACTTCGTCTCCTCTTTCGTTAAGTTTTTAGGTGTCCATACATTCATATGGATTAATTGATCTCCTTTACCATATCCTTGAATAGATGGTAAACCCTTACCTTTCAATCGAAATATTTTACCAGGTTGTGTGCCCGCAGGAATTTTTATTTTTACCCGGCCACCGATCGTAGGTACTTCTATCGAAGTGCCTAAGGCCGCATCTGCAAAGTTAACATACAAATCATAGGTCAAGTTACTACCCTCTCTTTGTAAAAATTCATGTGGTTTTTCTTCAATACTGATTAACAAGTCACCAGATTGTCCCCCGTATTTACCCATATTTCCGCCACCTCTCATAGATAGTTGCATCCCTTCCTCTACACCAGCAGGAATTTCAATCTCCACTGTTTCATCACCATAATTGGTTCCTGCACCTCTACAAGTGGTACATTTAGCAGTAATCTCTTGGCCAGAGCCATTACAGGTTGGACAAGCAGTCGTCGTTTGCATTTGACCAAGGAAAGTACTTTTTACCTGTCTAACATATCCTGAACCTTTACAAGTAGAGCAGCTAGAAACAGAACTGCTATCTTTAGCACCGCTTCCATGACAACTATTACAAGTAACTTGTTTCTTGACCTTAATTTTTTTGGTAACGCCATTTTCAATCTCTTCTAAGGATAAAGCGACTTTAATCCGAAGATTACTTCCTCTTTGTCCGCGCGTTCTAGCACCGCCGCCTCTACTAGCCCCTCCTCCAAAGAAAGATTCAAATGGACTATCATTGAAAATATCTCCAAATTGACTAAAGATATCATCCATTGTCATACCGCCTCTAAATCCACCGCCACCGCCTGCACCTTGCATACCTGCGTGTCCAAAACGATCATATCTTGCTCGCTTCTGAGGGTCATTCAATACCTCATATGCCTCTGCCGCTTCTTTAAATTTTTCTTCTGCTTTCTTATCATCCGGATTTTTGTCTGGATGATATTTCACAGCTAACTTACGGTATGCTTTTTTTAAAGCAGCCGCATCTGCATCTTTTCCTACACCTAATATTTCGTAAAAATCTCTTTTTCCTGCCATTGTCTAACTAGATTAATTTTGAGGGTACATCTAAAGAAGCCCCTTGTGTAGTTCATTTACTTCCCAACAACTACCTTAGCGTGACGAATAATTTTATCGTTCAAAAAATAGCCTTTTTCAACAGTATCGATGATTTTTCCTTTCATCTCTTCCGTTGGAGCAGGTATTTCTGTAATCGCTTCATGTAGTTCTGCATCAAAAGCTTCTCCAGTAGATTCCATCACCTTCAAACCTTTCCCTTCTAGCACCTTATATATCTTTTGATACACCAGTTCAACTCCCTCACTAAATTGCTCTGCAGAGCCTTCCATATCCGCACTTTTCTTCGCCCTGTCAAAATCGTCCAAAACTGGTAGAATAGCTGACATAGTGTCTTGTGCAGCATTTTTCATTAATTCCAAACGCTCTCGCATATTTCGTTTACGGAAATTTTCAAAGTCAGAGAAAACACGTAAATATTTATCTTTTAACTCTCCAACTTGCTGCTTTAATTCTACATTATCTTGCTCCAATTGTTCTTCTGGGCTTAATTCCACCGCTGGCTCTTCTTTTACATCTTCCTGATTATCAGTGTTTTCTGTGTTTTTGTCTTCTGCTGTTTCTAAAATTTCTTCAGAAGAATCTAAGACATCTTCTGCCTTCTTATTTTTCTTACTCATTATGTCTTTCAGTTTTTTTAGCACTATAGAAATAACTATTAATTAATGGATTGAGGGCTAATTAGCCGTTAGAAGCGCAAAAGTAAGCTTCTTATCTAACTTCCTCTTCATATGTTGAAACAATTACTCTGCCATGCCGATTTTTACGTCATTGTGGCAGAATTTCAATATG
>CALJIY010000224.1 GCA_937973945.1 uncultured Saprospiraceae bacterium
AAAAATCAGTGCATAGCCTAGCTACGGACTTATTTTTTGGAGATGAACTAGATTCGGGGAATCTAGTGACCCGCTTGCGGATGGGGTGCTAGCGGAAAAAGATATTTTCAGATATGTGTTTATTATTTAGAAACAACCCTATTATATCTTAACAATTTTTCCTTCAAACACTGCTTTAGCAGGCCCGCATAGCCAAATATTGTGAAAGGTATTGTCTTTTACTTCAAATCGAACGTTTAAGGCGCCTCCCTTTGCTTTTATAGGAATACCTCCGTTTTTTAGGTGTACAATTGCTGCTTTGGGTTGGTCAATAAAATATGAAATAGCCGCAGCAGTAACGCCTGTTCCGCAAGCTAAGGTTTCATCTTCTACGCCTCTTTCATAGGTTGCAATATCAATGCCCTCTGGGGTGGCTTCCACAAAATTTACATTGATCCCTTTTTTAGCGTAGGTGTCAGAATATCTAATAGCTTGTCCTTCCTGAAAGACCTTCACCTCCGCCACTTTAGGCACAAAAGTTACGTAATGAGGCGATCCCGTATTCATTACATAATGGTTGGGATGACAGTTCACTTCTTGGACATCTATCATCTTTAACTCTACCCAGTCGCCTGCCTCATTGATAGACGCTTCATGTGGACCATCGACCGCCATAAATAGACATTGCTCCTTGATGAGTCCGAGCGCATGCGCGAAAGCGACAAAACAACGCCCCCCATTCCCACACATGCTGCCCTCTGTACCATCTGAATTAAAATATACCATTTCTAGATCATGGGTCGTATGATTTTGCAGTAAAATCAAACCATCTCCGCCTATCCCAAATCGCCGATCACACAACCAATTAATCGTTTTGCTATCTGTTGGATCGATCCATTTTGTTGTTCGATTATCAATCATCACGAAGTCATTTCCTGCTCCTTGGTATTTGTGAAATGGGATTGTTGAATGCTCTTTTTGCATAGCTTGGGTTTTCTTTTTTTCTAGGATTTCATCTTTCCCTAGGATTTCATCCTAGGTTATTCATGTTTAACTACTCCGTAGTTGTTTTATTTAAGAACGCTATTTTTGATATGTTCCTATCTCTTTTTTTCGGAACATATTCGGGTACAATTCCAAAAGTACAAGATTTAAAAAACGTTTTCTGACTTTTTATGTTATCCTTATCTATAATAAAGCTTAGTAGCAAGTTTGAGATTCAAGCACAAATTAGTAACCTTGCATTTAGAAGCATTGCAATAGCACTATTTACATAAATATTATACTATAACAATAAACGAAACAATGTCAGAAATTCCTTGGAAGATTGCGAAAGAATACGAAGATATTACCTACAAAAAAGCGAAAGGGGTCGCCAGGATCGCCTTTAATAGACCCGAAGTGCGAAATGCTTTTCGCCCTAAAACCGTCGGCGAATTATTAGATGCTTTTACAGACGCCCGTGAAGATCGAAGTATCGGGGTGATCTTATTATCTGGGGAAGGTCCTTCTCCAAAAGATGGGATACATGCTTTTTGTTCTGGTGGCGATCAGCGTGTTCGGGGGGCAACTGGCTATCAAGGGACAGATGGGGTTGGTCGATTAAACATTTTAGAAGTACAGCGGCTAATTCGTTTTATGAATAAAGCGGTTATTGCAGTCGTGCCAGGCTGGGCAGTTGGTGGAGGTCATTCGCTACATGTGGTCTGCGATCTGACCTTAGCGAGTAAAGAACATGCCATTTTTAAGCAGACGGATGCGGATGTCGCGAGTTATGATGGTGGGTATGGATCGGCTTATTTGGCACGTCAAGTAGGGCAAAAGCGGGCAAGAGAGATTTTCTTTTTGGGTAGAAATTATTCTGCACAAGAGGCCTTTGATATGGGCATGGTGAATGCGGTTATCCCACATGAGGAATTAGAAGATACCGCCTTCCAATGGGGACAAGAAATTTTAAAGAAGAGTCCTATGGCGATTAAGATGCTAAAATTCTCTTTCAATTTAATTGATGATGGATTGGTCGGGCAGCAAATCTTTGCGGGCGAGGCGACTCGTTTGGGCTATATGACGGATGAGGCGGCGGAGGGACGTAATGCGTTCTTGGAGAAGCGTGATCCGGATTTTGATCAATTTCCTAAATTCCCGTAGAGAGGTTAGGAGGCGTAGGAGGAATACTGAACACAGAGGCACTGGGGCACGGAGGATAACTTTGGTTCTGTAAATCATTTTCCAACATGGGTTCGATTCTCCTATGGGCTACAAAATCTCGTTCTGTTGGAGCTGACATCACGTATGCCAGCCCCAACGGGGTGAGATCCTGTAACCCACGACGCCAGTCGTGGGAAGAGATCCTATACCCAACGACGCTAGTCGTGGGAAGAGATCCCATAACCCCACGGCGATAGCCATTGAACTATCCACCCGCAAACCGCCGCACATCCACCTCCCCATCCAAATCCGCCTCTCCCAATAAAAACCGCACCAAGCGATCCGCCCAATAAGGCGCAATAGACGTCCCTTTAGTCCCCATACCATTCAATATAGCGATAGCGTCATGCTCAGGATGGAGCCCCAACGCAGGACGGCGATCCTTTAACACAGGCCGAACCGCCGCCATGTGATCCAATATTTCATAATCCACCTTGAGTATCTTCGCCAGTCGTTCTTCTAAATAAGCCCGACCAGATGGAGTAGGGGTATTGGTCAAATCTTCCCATTCATAATTAGAGCCAAACCAATAGACATCCTCTCCAACTGGAACTAAAAATTGATTCTTTTTAATAATATAAGGTGTTTTGAAATTTGGGATTTTAATTAACAAGACTTCTCCTTTCGCGGACTCATAGGGTAAGTGTTTAAACCAAGGATTGCGACAAGCAGAATAACCTTCGCAAAAAATAACCTTTTTAGCTTCTATGGATTTATAGATGACTTTGTCTTTCTCTACTTGAAGGGCGGAATGGTCAAAGGTGTCAAGTTGTAATTGCCCTTTGGATTTATAATGCAATTGATAATACTTAATCAATATTCTAAGATCTACTTTCGCACCATGGACGATTCCATATCCTCCAGAATTATTGATGATGGTGCTTAGATCCTGATCTAGTTTTTTACTACTCAGATATTGTTCGTATTCTTCATAAGAGGTTTTAGTAATCCAGTTATTACCTTCTACATTCGATTGGAAATACCTTATGATTTCCATTTCTTTAAAAATGGGCAATTCTGTAGATTCCTGTATGTCTTGATAAGTCTTTTTGGCAAAAGGGAGTAAGTCTTCAATCATCCAACTTTTTACAAAGCGTCTACCTGTA
>CALJIY010000225.1 GCA_937973945.1 uncultured Saprospiraceae bacterium
ACAGAATTAAATCCAGCAGATTATCCTGCTTATATGTCTCCTGTTGAAATGGGTTTTCGACCGCAACGTGCTGCACAAATTATATTAGCTGATGAAAAGATTTCTTTTGAAGAATTTGAGCAATATAAGCATGATACCAAAATGGAAATAGCTACTCGCCTGTTAGATGATTTATTAGCATTAGAGTTTGACGAAGCAAGTGATCTACAGAAAGAAGCTTTTGCCCTTTTAAAAACTTGGGATGGCAGAAGTGAGCCGGATGCGGAAGCAGCACTATTGTTTGCTAATTGGCATTTAAAAATGTCAGGCGGTAATCCTAATAGCGATCACTTTTTTGCTAAAGCGTGGTCTTTTGAAGATCCTGCCAATACTCCCGATGGCTTAAAAGATGGCGCAGCAGCACTACAAGCTTTAGAAGTAGCTGCAACCGAAATAAAAATGGGCTATGGTCGATTGAATGTTCCATGGGGAGATGTTAATAGAATCAGTTTTGGAGATAAAGATGTTGCAGGTAATGGTGGCTATGGTTGGCTTGGTCAATTCCGAACGGTCTACTATCAACCTCAAGGAAAACCAGGTACTGCTGAAAGTTTAAAAAGTCGAGCAGTTGCAGGCGAGACCTATGTTGCCATTATTGAATTCGGAGATCGTCCCAAGGCAAAAGCTTTATTAACCTATGGCAATGCTACGCAAAAAGGGAATCCTCATATCGGCGATCAATTAGATTTATTTTCTAAAAAACAATTACGCCCTGTATGGTATGAGCGAGCGGAGGTAGAAGCGAATGTGGAGAAGCGGGAGACACTTATTTGGAAACGAAATTAGTAAAAGAATTCAATACCAGTATACAAAGACACAGCAAGTAATTGCTGTGTCTTTTGTTTTTTATCCTTCTAACTACATCTTTCTCTTTAGCTTTCTTTTCATTCACGTCTATATCATCTCTTTCCTTTAAAGCTTCCAAAAGCACCTATAACATAATTTTTATCGATCTATTTCAATCCGTCCAATTTAAATGACAAATAATATTCATTCGTCTAAGAATTTGAATACCTGATAGAATTTACTTTCAATAAATTTAAAGTAATTAGAATATTACGATTAATAGTACCAATTGAATGTAAAACAAAATAGGGGTAGCGAATGAATTCATCCAATCACTTGGAAGTGGCCGGACGAAACGTGCTGTCTGATCCGACCACTTTAAAGTGATCGGATCAGTTTAGTTGATTGACTCAACTTTGTTTTCACTCCTATTAATTAAGATTTGACCAAAATGAAAAATTTACTATCTATCTATTTCCTCTTTATCCTAGGAGCTACCTATGTATTTGCACAAGGCGGATTGAAGGCAGAATATTTTGATGGCACAGAATTTAATCGATACGTTGCTACTAATACAGTTGACCATATAGACTTTTATTGGGATCAATCACCTCCAGTTGAAGGGATCAATCCTCATAAATGTTCCATTCGGTATACGGGTAGATTGAAATCTCCTCAAACTGGAACTTATGCTTTCTCAGCAAGAGTGGATGATGGCATTCGGGTTTGGGTAGGCGGAACCTTAATTATTAATAATTGGCAATTGAATGATGTGGGCTATTCAGAAGGAAGGGTGGAAATGAAAGCCGATCAGTTTTATGATATAAAAATCGAATATTTTAATGCCCTTAATGAAGCAGAATTAAGACTACTTTGGAAACTACCCAATGACGATGAGAGAAGTTGGTTTGACCAATGGTTTTATGGTGATGAGCCTGTCGTGATCCCTCCCCAACATTTTGCACCACCTTTGGAAGAAAAAATCGAAGTGCTTCCTGAGCCCAAACCAGAACCTATCGCAGAAGCTAAGCCTAAGTCCAAACCTAAAGTCAAGCCTCAACCCAAAACCAAGCCTAGACCTAAACCAAAGGTCGTCCAACAAGATCCCGTGCCTATAAAAAGAAAAATTGTTATAGATACTATACAACAATACATTCCTAAAAATGTAGCATTTAATCGGGCAGAATCGGAAATACTACCTATTTCTTTTCCTGAACTAGATAAGCTGGCTGATTTTTTAGTAAAGAATCCAACACGGAAAATTCGGATCGAAGGGCATACAGACAATATAGGAGATATGGATAAAAATTTCCGATTATCCGAAAGAAGAGCGTATGCGGTAGCGGCTTATTTGGTTAAAAAAGGGGGAAGGTCTGAACAATTAAGTGCTAGAGGCTTTGGAGGCACAAAACCATTAGTTCGTTCTAACGATAAAAAATATCATCCAGAAAATCGGAGAGTGGAATTTATTATTGAGTAAAATTATTTCAGTACCTATTCAGCATCGACTAAAGCCAATACTGAATAGGTATAAATTTTATATAAATAGGCGTGTCAACATTTTGTAAGTTTTGAGCCTGTCTTCCAAGGAACGCAGGCAGGCTTGAACTTGACACTTGGGTTTGAACTTTCAAATGCTCCTATTTAAACAACATCATCTCCACCCCTGTCCAATCATCTCCTACGCCTTCTTTTTCTAAGGCTTTCGCTTTCTTTAAATACAAGGCAGCAGGTAAGTCCGAAGGATTTTTTTGGACGATTATTTCTAATTCGATTACTGCTTTAGAAAAGGCTTTATCAAAATATAGTTGAATTCCTTTTTCAAATGCGACTTGTGTTTCTTTTTTCAAAACCAGCACTTCTGGTTCATCCCCATCATAACATTCATAAATTTTTATACTTTGCTGTTTCCCTTTAACTTGTACTTGGCCTAGATACCGAAAATTAAATAATTCTTTTGAATAAATATCATGCTTACTGCTTTCACTTAGCAAAATAGACGTTCCATAAAATTTAGTAAGATTTTCTATTCTAGAAGCGGTATTCACAACATCTGATACCGTGGCAGGGTCCATCCGATTGGTGTCTCCGATAATCCCCATAATTAAGGAGCCCGTATGCATTCCCATACCTACCTTAATGGGGCGTCTCTTTTTAGCTAGTCGTTCTTTATTATATGCCTGCAAACTTTGCTGCATTTGAACAGCGGACCTCAGCGCATCTGTAGAAGATTGAGAAAAAATAGCCATAATCCCATCCCCCAAATATTGATTAACAAACCCATTATTATTTTGAATAATAGGTCCTAATCGGCCATTAAAAGCATTGACAAAATTAAAATTTTCCTGAGGCTTCATTTGTTCCGCTAAAGTCGTATAGCCCCTGATGTCTGCAAAAAAAACGGTGACTACCTTTTCTATATGGTCGCCTAAAGTGATTTGCGTAATATTATTTTTTCCTAAGGCTTGCAAAAATTCATTGGGCACAAATCTACTGATGGATTTATTGACCCGCTGCTGATCTGCCAATGTTTGTTGAAGGACCAATGCTTTCTCTTTTTTAAGTTGATTCGTTCTATGTCCTGTACTCAAGGCTAATAGCATAAGCATTAATATGATGGACATCTTGACTAGATAATAGGCAGTAGATAAATCTATGAACGACAGCCAAGAAACTCCAAAAATTCTTGGCCCTAAGAGATTAATAGCGAATAACAGAAATGATAATCCGACAGGTGCAAAGGCTGCAAAATAAAATTTTTTAGAAATTCCCCTATCTGGTTTTGAACGATACGCTACCCACCAAATAATTGCTATAGCGAGTGCTACTAAGATCATTCCTGAATTAAAATAGAAATCAAAATGCCACAACTCCGCTCCATAAATAACGCTTAGGATGACGACGCCAAATACTAGTAAATAAACAGGAATAACATACTTTACAAAAATCGATTCCTTAGGATAACCAAAATAGGTTTTAGTAAATTGTAACATTCCAAATACTACTAAAAATTGTCCTATAAAGGATATTGGAACTTGCCAGTCTCTAAAAGTAGGAAACAGTACAAAATGACTGGAATCATCTATGAGAAAACCAAAAGCTAAAAAGAGTCCTAAAATTAAAATGGATAAATATAAGTAGATACGTTCTCTTCCAATTGAAAACAATAATAATGAAAACAAGCATTGAATAAACAGTATGCCATAAAAGAAACCTTCCCTTGTAGCTTTTTTAGTTTGCTCCGGCCAAAAAGACTTATCAATATGCCAAAGCCCCATGAAAGGCATTAGAAATCGCCAATCCGCCCCTTCCAATCGCACATACATATCTAGTGTATCGCTTGGATTAATATCCAATTTAATTAGGTTCGCCCAAAAATAATAGGGTCGATCGGCTAAAGAAACATGATCACCTGCACGTTGATGGGTAACCTTACCTTCCGAGTCTACTATATAGGTATCCATATAATCAAAACAGAAATAGTCCACCCCTAAATAATAATTGAAATAGAACATTTGTTCGCCTTGAAAATCAGTAGTACCAACAAATCGTTGCTTCACCCAGTATACCTGCTCTGTTTGATGCTGAATAGAAAAAACATCTTTACGATCTAGTTGCTCCCAATTCGTAACAATTTCATCAAAGCTAGCAGTCCCTGTTGGATCTTCATAAAAAGTATGGCTGGTAATTAAATTCGACTTAAAAGGAGTATAAACTGAAGACTGTGAAAATACTTTATTTTGAAATTGATACGGTGCATCATCCCCCCGCTCATCTTTTAAAATGCCAAAGCCCAATTTTCGATTGGCCCTATGTCTTTCTGCTTTTTCTACACGTACATATACGATTACTTGCTCATTTGGAGCTACTTGAAAAGTCCCAAAATTCAAATGAGTAGGATTGCTTTTTTCTTGTGGCGTTACAGCGAGTCCTGCTTTTTGATGAATGATCTGATTGTTTGCACGAATGAACCAAATATCAATATACTCCCAACTAAAACCACTTAGTTCTCCTTCTATAAACAATAAGCCCTTTTTAGTCCTATCTGGATCGCCTTTTAAGATTAGTTTTGCCCAGTAAGTTTGATCTGGATCGAAGTTTTCCTTACTTGTATTTTCTTCAAAGAGAAAATCGTTAGACCTAACTTCTTCTATGGTTAATGGCTTATCCTGTTCTGGAAAAACTTTTAAATGCGTATATAAATATTGATAATTATTGGAGAGATCAGCTAATAAAAAACCAAAATTACTATCTATTTCTTTTTGTTTTTTAAGATAGATCTTCTGCTGAACAGGATCATCTAAGGCTATATATATGTCCTGTAATTGGGCATAACTATGTCCTAATAAAATAGAGTCTTGTCTAGTGATCGCTATTTGTTCGTAAGCTTTTGCTAATTGTAGTTTTTCTTGTAAATCCTTAGTTTCTCGAAAGGCTGTAGTTAGTTTTTCTCTAATGGCTATTCGTTCCTTAATCGTAGCAGCAGGTGATAAGTCAGCTAAGGATTGAAGCAAGGGCAATTGTCCAAACAATTGGCACATATAAAAACAAGTGCATAAAAAGCATAAGAAAATCCTCATAAAACTAGAGTGAATAGCCTTAGCTACTTGAGTGATGAACAACGAATAGTTGACTCAAAAGACACCGACAAAATGCAAATAGATTTATTACAGAATGTAGTCATCCTTAGAAAAATAATTTAGCATTAATAATCTCCCTACCAACGATGATGAACAGAAGGGCGAATCATTTCCGTATAAATTTTATCGACTGCTTTCATTTCTTTTTTTGATAAATTACGAATATTCAAAGCCGCTAAGTTTCCATATAACTGATCGATCTTAGATACGCCCGGAATAACACAACTTACTTCTTCAAACATCAAAATCCATTTTAAAGCGAT
>CALJIY010000226.1 GCA_937973945.1 uncultured Saprospiraceae bacterium
GCTAATAAACCTATCAAATGATGAGAGAGTAGTGCTAAGCAAAAAATACCTCCTGCCGCTAGCGGAACTAATAAATTGATTAATAACCTACGAGTGAGGGCATCATTTATTCCTACTTTTTGCCCTTTCTTTTTAGCATTACGAAAAGTAAAGTAAATACCAGAAATGGTTGCACCAGTTATAACAAAGAAGGCGTTTAATATAAAAAAAGAAACATAATTTAAGCCCCATTTTTTTACTTGAAAAGCTTCTTCATAATATACGCTCTTCGATTCAAAAGGAACCGTTTCTAAAAAGGCATAAACAAAACCTACACCTATCAATGCAATGATGCCTGCAGCAATTCCTGATAAACCACTTAAAGAAATAAAGCGAGTAGATCGCTCCATCAAAGATCTAATTTCTTCTAAGGTAGCAGAGGGGTTGTTTTTTGAATTCATTACCATTGTTGAAATTTGCATTAGACGCTTTGTTCTTTGTGAAAAGAACTTTGAAAAGCAAAGTAAATACTTTTTTTTCTTACATGCAAGGTTTTATTGTTTTTGGAAGAAATCAATAGATGGGCGTATAGGCATATAAACCTTAGTAAATGGTACGGATCATATAGAAAACGGGAGTACTATGGACGCCGAGCGTGATATGGTTATTAGGCGTCATATATAGAGATTTTGTGAAAGTAC
Source organism: uncultured Saprospiraceae bacterium (assembly GCA_937973945.1). GTDB lineage: Bacteria > Bacteroidota > Bacteroidia > Chitinophagales > Saprospiraceae > JAFMDF01. The sequence continues at coordinate 681 of CALJIY010000226.1, forward strand.
TCGGATTTTATCCTGCCTGGCGGCTCGATAGGTCCGAGGTTATTCCTATTCAAATACTCCGTAGTAGTCAGGTGTAGAATTTTATTTAATGAAAAAACGCCTAGCATCAATTGATGATAGGCGTTTTTCTGCTGAAATTATGGAGGAGTGTTTAGCTTTGTTATTTGTTATTTGTTATTTGTTATTTGTTATTTGTTATTTGTTATTTGTTATTTCCTCAACCCAGGACTCCTATCCAAAAATTCATGATATAATTGAATGTGTCGACTATCAATGGCCACCTGCCATCCATTAATAAAGAGATGGCTGATTTGTGTCTTTGTTTCAAAAGGATCCCCGTCGGTTACGATTAGGTTAGCACTTTTGCCTACTTCTAGAGAGCCTAGTTGATCTGCAACACCAAAGATTTCGGCAGGATTAATGGTGACGGCTTTTAAGGCAGCTTCTTTTCCCATCCCATAAGCAGCAGCAAAACCAGCATTGAAAGGAAGGTTTCTAACATTTTCCGAATCATCTGTTCTTATGGCTACTTTAACACCTGCTTTATGCAAAATACCAGCATTGGTATATCGAGTGTCATATCGGTCAGAAGCTCGTGTTGGAAGACTTAGAATAGGACCTGTTATGACAGGAATTTTAGAAGCGGCAATTTCTTTAGCGACTCGCCATCCTTCTGCGACACCTGTTAATACTGCATTGATCTTATTTTTCTGTATCCATTTAATAGCAGATAAAATATTTTTCTCTTGATTCACTTCGACCAAGACAGGCGTTTTTCCTTGTACTACAGGGAGCATCGCTTCCATCTGAGGATTGTACTCAGGACGTAACGATTTATTAGATTGACTAGCCGAATCAATTTTTGCATATAGATTTGCTTGTTCCCAAATATCGTTTAGACTCTTTAATTTTTTCTCTTCCTCTTTTTTTCGATCTTCTTCTGATCGTCTATCCCATCGACCTCGCTTGTTAGCAGAGGGAAAGTTAATCGCCACCCCTTTGAATCCTGCATACATTTGATCTGGTGTATAGCCCACTAAATTAATTAATGCCGCCGTTCCAGGAATAAGCCCCCCTGTTGGTACAGAAAGAACAGTAGTCACCCCGTTGACTCTAGTTACGGGGATAGCTACATTATTAGGATTGATGGCAGTCAATGCCTGCATATGTGGCTTAATGTCACCTACTTCATTGTGATCGACTGTTAAGGAAACTGCATTTACTTCTGCCATTCCTAATTGAGTCCCACTATCAATCATACCAGGATAGATAGATTTTCCGGAACAATCAATTGTAGTGACTCCATCTGGTATAGAAATATCTTTACCAACAGCAGTTATTTTTCCGTTCTCGATAAGTAAGCTGCCATTCTTGATAGTACCTTTAGTGACGGTTACTATAGTGGCATTGTTGAGTGCAAAAGAGCCACTATTGGCTTTTGCCGTTTGCGCTATTCCTTGATAAGAAAAGCAGCAAAATAGAAGTATATATAAGATGTTATATTTCATTTTTTATTTTTTTAGTTAGAACAGAGAGTAGAGATCGTTTCACTGAGAGAAGAGAGATGAAATGCGTTTATAAACGATGAAATTTCGTTTTATGTAAACAGATTCAATCTCTGCTCTCACTTCTCTGTTCCCTCTTCTAAAATTAATGTTTATGCAACTGTTCACTCACCCCTTCCATACAAGCATCGTTTGCATGGTCATGTGAATTGGACTCCATCATAAACATAGGCTCTGTTTCCTCAGGATTAATATCTACGCGCATATCATCCGCATCCTCATTAATATCAAAATAAACTAAACCATCAACAATAGTCATTTGAGGGATAGCATAAATAGAAAGAGGGTGTGCATTGAATATAGCAATATCACCTTCTTTTCCCTCTTCAATAGAGCCAACTCTTTTATCAATACCCAATTGCTTAGCAGGATTGATAGTAATCAAGGAAAGCGCCTCTTCATCGCTAAGTCCGCCATAGCGTTGCGTCTTCGCTGCCTCATGGTATAAGTGACGAATCAGTTCCCTTGAATCAGAATTGATAGAAGTAATAACACCATTCTTTGTGAGGATAGCAGCATTGTAAGCAGTAGAGTAGTACACCTCAAATTTATAGGCCCACCAATCAGCAAATACAGAAGCACTTGCACCAAATTCTGCTAACTCAGGTGCCACTTTAAATCCCTCATTAACATGTTGATAAGTAATTCTATCCACCCCAAAATCTTTTAATACATTCATTAACATCAATATCTCATCTGCTCTATAAGAATGACAATGAATGATAATATCTCCCTTAAGAATATCTGCCATTGTTTCTAAACGGCGATCATATTTAGGAGCAGTAGCAGTACTAACTTTTCCTTTTGTTTTATTATAAGTATCCCAAGCCTCCATATACCGTTGGCCTTTTGAGAATTCAGCACGAAAAACCTGTTCGATTCCCATACGAGTTCTAGGAAGGATACCTCTACCTTCTCCATGTACCCGCATTGGATTCTCTCCGAGCGCAAATTTGATCGTTCGAGGAGCTCCATCCATTCTTAGTTCTTCTGGATCAAAAGTACCATACCTATGTTTGATGGTTTCGCATTGTCCTCCGATTGCATTAGCTGAACCATGCATAGCATGAGAAACGGTAACGCCACCTGCTAATGCTCTATATAGGCCTACATCTAAAGGGTTTAAAGCATCTCCTACCCACACTTCTGCGGTGCTAGGAGAACTTGCTTCATTGACTACATCTAGGGCGAGATGTGAGTGGGCATCTATAATACCAGGCATCACAAAAAGACCAGTAGCATCTACCGTTTTAGTATCCTCACCTGCACTTAAGTCTTTCCCAATACTTTTGATTTTACCATCCTTGATCAATACATCTGTTTCGGTTAAAGTACCATTGGTGATGGTGATGACCGTTCCATTTTTTATTAGAATACTTCCTGTTGTTTGTGCGGTCCCAATAAAGGTCAAGCATAAACAGAGAAAGAAAAGTATATTATTTTTCATGATTATTTTTTTGAGAACAGAGAATAGAGAGCAGAGAATAGAGACAGATTTCGTTTAATATAAATTTTTTTCAATTTTAAACGAAACCTATCTCTGCTCTCGCTTCACTATTCTCTACTCTAGAATTTAATATTATTCAGGTACTCGCTCTCCTTCTACATCAAAACTACCCATCTCAGGAATGGTAACGCTTCCCTCAATGGAGTCTTTGTCAATAGTCAATGTCAAAGAAGCTTTAGCAGCACCAGAATCATCAATGGGAACTAGAAAAGTTAATTCATTTCCATCGAGTTCTGCATCTTGGATATCTTCTGCGCCTTCCGCCATGTCATTTGTAATTGATCCAGTAATATTTCCATCTTTATTTTTTAAGATCAATACTCCACTGGATGGTGTGCCAGGAATACTAATTTCATAATTCCAAGTCCCAACCACGTTTGCTGGTTCTGAGCTATCTGATTTTTTCTTTTTCTTTACTTCATATTCAAAAACTTTTCCTTCAATAATGACAAAGCGGACATTTGATTTTTCTTCAAAATATGGTTTGTCACTAATGACTAGGTTAGCCAACTTCCCTTTTTCTAAGGTGCCCATCATTTTAGAAACACCTAATTGTTTGGCAGGAATGGTGGTGAGTGCAGCTAATGCCGTTTCTTGAGTCAAACCATTCGTTATCATTTTTCTAAGGTTCGGGCGGATATTTGCGGTCTTCGTATTAATAGAAGTGAAGCCAAAAGGAATATTTTTATCTTGAAAAAAAGCTGCTTGCGCGTTGTACTGTTTTAATGCTGCCTGCTGTTTCTTCTGGAAAGGCGTTAATACTTTTTCTTTTTTCTTAGCGGTCGATTTTTCTTTTTTGGCAGTATTTTCCTCTTTTTCTTCATCGCTTTTTTCCTCTTTTCCTTTTTTGGACTTGCCTTTTTTTGAAGGATCTTTTGGTAAATCTAAAGATAATAAAACAGGCGTTCGAGTACTTTTAATTTTATCAGCTAGATGCCAACCTTGTTTTACATCTACTAAGACTAACGGAAAGCCCAATTCTTTTTGTAGTGTAAAAACTCGATGTATATCTTTTACCCCAGGGGCTTTAAAAAATACAGATTGTGATTTGTCAATAACAGGATAAAAAGCTTGTAATACTCGATCTTGTGAAGGTCTACTCTTACCTACGGGATTCAAACGGTAATTTTTTTCATTCGTTTTAGCTTGAGCTGCTTGGGCATATAGTTCTCTGAATTTAGACATGACTGCTATCAAGGTAGCAGGGTATACATTTCCTGCACCTTGCAATTGGGCATACATCGCTGTATTATCCGAATAAATAAAATCATCAGGAGTTGTACCATTTAGTAATAATAAGGAACCACCTCCTGGTAGCATTTTGCCTCTCGGAACTACATGTGCTGCGGTATAGCCAAGCTTTCTCATATCTACTATAGATTTATCTTTAGGGTTCAATAAATCTCTGACTTGTAGTTGAGGCTGTATTCCTGCTTTTTCATAACTAGGATTAGCTGCGTCTTTTTCTCTTCGACCTCTAGTATTTTCTTCTTTTTTTTCTGCTTGACTAATGCCTGCATGCGAAATGCCATCAATAAATCCAGCATACACATACATGGAGTCTGCTTCTAAGATTTTAGCGTTGGCGGGAATGGGTGTTCCTTTTCCTACTGCTTGGATTAGGCCATTATTAATAATGAGCGTACCCAGTTCTATAATTTGTCCTGGCTTTTGGACGATATGTACATCCTTTATTGCAATAGTTTTAGTAATAGGTGATAAAGCTTCTTGAGCAAAAGGCCTAATACACATTACTAACAAAAAGAAAAGTGTCAGTAAATAATGTTTTTTCATACTTAATAATTTAGAATTGGCGTAGATGGATGAATAAATTTTAATTGATTGGCTGTTGTTGGAGTAAGTTTTTTATGACTACGCCCTTATTTGGCATATGTATAGGCTAAGGTAATGAATAAGTTGAAGTATATCTAATGTTGTTAGTCACAAAATAAATAGGTTCGTATCAAGTGCTTAATTTACAGTACGAAAATAAGTTTTAAGTACGTATTTATAATATCATGACTGTCACAAAAACAACAATTACAGGTTAGTATGGTGCGAATTTCTTCTTAAATTTGGGAATATCTTGCAGTCAAGCACTAATCTAAATTAGCTGTCTTGATTTCCCTTCCAATAGAGTTAATCAATTCAATAACGACGTTTTAGTAATTACTACTCCAGACAGCGTCGTCCTTACTTAAAGTCTAATTTTAGACTTATCGTGTTTAGAGAAAATCAATAAAATATATTGGCCCCTAATGCATTCTTAATTTAAGATAACAAACCTGTTATATAGTAAATAGGTTACTTGTCTTGTTTATAGAATCATTTTGCCCCTCTTTTATCAAAAAACAGAGCTATAATGATGCAATCTATACACAAATACAGTATTCTTTTGTGCTTATGTCTTGGAATAACAATGAAAGGATTTTCTACTGTTATCCCGATTGCATTAAGTGATAGAGCAGAACGGGCAGAACAAATTGTTTTGGCTAAATTGATTTCTAGTCATTCCTATTGGGATGCTACAAATAGTAATATATATACCAATCATCAGTTACAGGTTACTGCTTATTTAAAAGAAGGGAATCAACAAGAATTTATCAATATAATAGTACCTGGAGGAGTCGTTGAAGATGATGCCCAAGTAGTTTTTCCTAATATAGAAATGCATATAGGAATGGAGTACTGCGTATTTCTAAAAAGAGCCCCTATTCACAAAATCCAACCTCAACTAGCGACTTCCAAATTAGCGAATACTTACTTCCAACCGTATGCATATATGCAAGGGGTGTTGCCATTGCAAGAAGGAAAATATATAGAGCCAATTACTAAAGAATCATTTTTTGAAGAGTCCTTAGTGGATAAAATATTTGAGAAAGCACAGGTGGAGGCGTTTAAACCTAATGGTATTGTTTTTAGATCTCGAACGCACGAACTACCCAGAAAAGCAGTTAATAATAATACTTTAATTCTAAAAAATGGCTTAGGAGAAACAACCAATATCTTTGTCGGAGGATCAATAGAGGAAGAGAAGGAACTTATTATACAAGGGAGTAATTTCGGAAGTGCCGTTGGATTTGTTCAATTTAGTAACAGTAATACTGGTGGAATTAGTAAAGAAATAGTTGACTATGAGACGGATATTGTTTATTGGCGTAATGACGAGATCCGTGTTAAAATACCTCACTTTGCTGGAACAGGTGTGGTCGAAGTAAAGAATAATTCTGGCATACTAATTAGCAGTGCAGATATCGAAATAGAGTGGACTTTAAATCCGGTATATAGTAATTACAGAGGTTTTGATCAGCACACTCGTCAAATGCCTAAGTTATTAAATGTGGATGGGCGAGGTGGCTATACGATTCAATTTAATACTCCTTCTGGATTTGGCGCGGACCCAATAGCGGTAGCAGCTTTTGAGCGAGCAGTGAATACTTGGAGATGTGGGACAAAAGTTAATTGGATAGTAGATAAAACAGGCACGACAGAGGGAATTGCTAAAGATGATCTTTGTGTCGTTCAATATAGTGCCGATTTGCCAGCAGGTATTTTAGGTTTAGCAACTACCCGTTATAAAGCCTTAGGAAGTACTAGATGCTTGGGCATGAATACCCTATGGAGCGTGCGGGAATTTGATGTAGAATTCACACCAAATGCTAATCTAGTGAGTGGTTATGAATGGAATTTTGGGGGAGAAAATACAAGTACTAGTGCGTTTCAATTTGACTTCGAAAGTATTGCGCTGCATGAATTAGGTCATGCCTTAGGACTGGGTCATGTAATAGATGAAGAAGAAGTCATGCACTTTACTATATCTAATGGACAAGAAAGAAGACATCTTCATGAAAATGCTATTGCGGCTGGAAGTTATAAAACAGATTTAAGTATCGAAGAAAATTGTATTACCAGTCGTCCAGTAATGATTCAGTATGATGATTGTTCTGACTTAGCAACGCCTGCAGCAAAACCTACGGCCTATATTAAAGTTTTATTAGAAGGTTTATTTGATAGTGTATCAGGTGAAATGGAAACCATCATGAGTTCGAGTAATCTTATACCAAAAGATCAACCCTTTAGCGGGAGTCCTTATGATTATGAAGGAACAGAAGTATTTGGACCAGGTGTAGCGAATATAGTAGATTGGATATTAGTCCAATTGAGAGCAGTTAATAACACCAGTGTTATCGCTCATCAAAGAGCTGTCTTATTAAGAAAGGATGGCTATATTGTTGATACAGATGGTAATGAAAAAATAGATTTTGGCTTACTTCAAAATGATAGTTTTTACGTAGCCATCTACCATCGGAGTCATTTACCCGTCATTAGTAGTACGCCACATTTTTTTCAGACTACGCCAACGACCTGTGATTTTACTATATCAGAGTCTGCCACAATGGGCGCGTCGCAACAAAAATTAATAGGTAACAAATTTCTATTGAATTCAGGAGATTTTGATGGAAATGGAATTATTAATAATCAAGATTTTAACCAATGGAAGTTAAGTAGTTCTGCTATTAATGTATATGTGCCTGCTGACGCAGATGGGAATGGTGTTATTAATAATCAAGATTATAATCTATGGAAAGCTAATCGTAGTAAGGTGAGTGTGTTGGCGGAATAAGAGTGGTAATAGGCTATAAAAAAGTGTCGGACACCTTCGAAAGGTGTCCGACACTTTGGAGAAAGTTCAAGCTTAAGTGTCAAACTTACAAAGCGTTGACAACTAGATTTGTATAAAACGGTCGTTTTATTTTGGCACAGTTTATTGAACAGTCTTTTTGGTTAAATTATAACTTATATACTTTCTTAGTAGATTTCTTTTTCTTTTGTACAGGTTTACCATCTTCTCCACGTGGTGCATTTTCTTGTTCCTCTTGCCTTTCTTGTTTTGGAAATATTAGGCCTAGATCATCGCCCATCAAAGGACCTAGTAATTCTTCCAAATTTCCTAAATCCATTCCTTGTAGACTCTGCTCCATCATCTTCATCATGGCTTCCATATCCATTCCTCCAAGACCTTCTGGGGATAACATATTGCCATTCATTAAATCTTCGATATTTAGATTTTCTAGATCTAATTGGTCTAAATTTAGACCTTTTAATAGCATGGTATCTATTTTCAAATCACCAAACATCCCTGTCATATCTTTTAATTGCTTTTGCAATTCTTGCTCAATAGATTCCGTTGCAGGCTGATCTTGTTCTGTTTGAGCGAAAATGGATGTTTGGATAAAAAGACCAAGTATTAATACTAATGAAATTCTCATGATTTATATTTTTTTAAACAACTTCTCTGTTTGATTAGAAACTAAAGTCAGGCTAGTAGGATTTTACCTACCTAAACTTAACTATTTTTAGACGTATTTTTTTACTAAAAGAGTGTTAAAACTTTCGTAAATTCATGGATTGAACGACTCCTTGATTATAAAGTTATTTTATGTCCCTAATAATATTCGATGTAGATGCCACTCTAGTATACTCCGATAAGCTAGATAGCAAAGCTTTTGCCCAAACTTATGAGGATATTTATAGTGTCCCATTTCCTTCCATTGATTGGAGTACCTATCCACATGTAACAGATGATACTATTTTTAAAACAGTCATCCAACAACATTTTCAAAGATCTGTCACTGAAATGGAGCGCTCCCAATTCAAAGCAGCCTTTTTAGCTACCATTATTGAAAATAGAAAACTTAGACCGACGGAATATAAAATGGTACCTGGCGCTAAAGAGATCATGGAGTTGCTCATAAATGATGCTGATTATACCGTTGGAATAGCGACTGGAGGCTGGAAAGATCCGGCTGTTATGAAGCTAGATTTTGTAAATATTCCGACCGCTCCTTTGTTAATTAGTGGAGCGGATGGCAAAACGACAAGACATGAAATTATCGAGGAGGTAGTGACCCAAGCAAAGGAGATAAAAGCTTCTTTTGATCGGATTATTTATGTTGGAGATGCTATTTGGGATGTAAAAACAACAAGGGATATGCAAATTCCATTGATAGGAATACGATTAAAAGGAGATAGGGAGGTGTTACAAAAAGAAGGTGTCCGTCATGTTGTAAAGAATTATTTAGATATACCTACCTTTATGGAATATGTAAAAGAAGCAGTTCCGCCTATATAAAAATACTACTGGATATTTTCAGAAGTCAGATCGTCCTTCCAGGACTGTCAGGTGTCAGACGTAAGATTTTGACAACGTGACGCTTGTAGGCCTCTTTAATAATCTGACAGCGTAGCGTTTTGCCTCTCTAAATGTCTTGTGTTTTAAATATACCACTAGAAAATATGACCAACTTAATAGAAACAGCAAGAGGTTTTTTTAATATTAAGACTTATGGTTCGCCAACAAATCCTCCACTTATCGTGCTACATGGTTGGCCACAAACTAGCTATTGTTGGCACCATATGGCTCCTTATCTAAAAGATTTTTATCTAATTGCGCCCGACTTAAGAGGGATGGGAGATAGTAATCGAGAATTAGATGTGGCCTTTTATGAAAAAGATAAAATGGCAG
>CALJIY010000227.1 GCA_937973945.1 uncultured Saprospiraceae bacterium
TGTTGGTCTGTGATATTTTTTCCCCATAGAGATAAACTTATTTTGTTCACATTTAAAGTTACTCTAGCATCAAGTAGTTGATAAGCATCAGAAAAAGTACCTTCATCATTAGAATCATACCAGTATATCTTACCCGTACCATTCAGATTTACATTTACATCTATGCTTGCAGTTTCTCCTACCTCAAAGCTAGAAGCCAAACCGAGGTTGAAATTATTTTGAGGAACAAAAGAAGTAAAGTTACCATTGAATTCATTCAAATTTCTTGTCGTTCCATCGGCTCCACCAGTCGTACCTCCTTCATCAATTTTTGAATTGACAAATCCATAACTAAACAATACATCTAGATATTTTGATACTCTAATTTTTGAATCCAATTCAAATCCAGAAATCGTACTCTTTTCATAGTTGTAATTACCTGGTACGAAATTATCAAAATCATAGACAAACTGCTGTCGATCTGTAAAGTCAGAAAAGAAGACCGATCCATTCAATAAAAATCGGTTATTCCAAAGGGAAGTCTTAGCACCTATTTCAAAATTATCTGATAATTCTTTACGGAAATCGCCAGCAAAAAGCTCTGTAAATTGCGCATTGAAACCTCCTGCTCGATACCCTCTACCATAATTAAAATAGAGTAGTGCGTTTTCAGATGCTTGGTAACTCAAAGAGGCTTTTGGCTGCAATACATTATCATCTCTTTTATTGATAATCGCCGCAGGTTCACCAAATAGAATAGGCAATCTATCTTCTTGCTCGTAATTATCTATATCATATCTTAGTCCAAAAGATGCGGTCAATTTATCGCTAAGTTGATAGTCCAAGAATCCGAAAAAAGCAATCGTATTGAAATCAACGGTATAATCAGTCACGGCCCAATCATCGCTAAAAGTCAGGTCAGACTGGTAGAAATTTCGTTCTATGTTTTGGAAAAATCCACCCAGACTCCAATCTACTTTGGACGCACTATTATTGCTAGATAATCTAAATTCTTGATTGATGGATTTTGTATCATTAAACTCTCCCTGATCTAAACCAAAGAAATCGACAAATCCGTCAAAAGGCTCTTCTGTAAAATCAAGATCGCCAGTAGTATTTCGATCTACTGTATTATAAGAAGTGATACTCTGTAATTTAGTCTTCCCTAAGTTATATTGCAAATTGATACTTCCAAATACATTTTTCATATCAGAATTTCCAAAAACATCTTGGTGGATGACGCTATTCTCATCCGTTGGATTTGGATCAAGACCAATATCGAAAGTGGCTCCCCCAGTACCTATACTAGCAGGGTCGATTGAGTAATAGGTCGCACCAGCATCTGTATTCATATACTGCAAGGTGGCAGTCGCTTTAAACTTACTGGAGGGTGTTAAAATTACTTGACCTCTTAAATTCAAATCTTTGCTAAAGTCTACTTTTTCGTCGAGCAAGGTATTCGTTAGTAGACCATTAAAATTTTGGTACTTACCAGAAAGTCTATAGTAAGCCTTGTCTTCCGTTATAGCACCAGAGGAAACTATCTGCCCCGTATAATAACCACCATTACCAGCACCTAACTGAATATTATTTCTACTTTCATTAGTCGGTTCTTTAGAGTAGATATTGATGGCACCACCAATCGCATTTTTACCATATAAAGCTCCTTGAGGCCCTTTTACTGCTTCAATTAAGGCCAAATCAAAAACTTCTTGGTTCAACAATGCTGGATCTGGAATCGTTACTCCGTCTACCACAAACGCTACAGGCGCATCTCCATTCCTTATCTGTGGAATACCTCTTACTACCAGAAAATTAACACCCACAGCTTGCGCTTCACTCAATTTCATATTAGGTACTAGTTCGGCAAAGTCAGCTACATTAGATATACCTGCTTTTTCTATGCCTTCACTGTTAAGCGCCGTAACTGATTCAGGAATTTTTTGAATAGACGCTACCCGTTTTCTAGCTCTACCAACTACACCAGAAAATCCAGTGACAACAACCTCATCTAAAACTTCAGATTTCTCTGCTAAGGTAATATTCATCCGTCCATTTCCTTCTACAGATAATTCTGTATCCGCATAGCCTGTATAGGAGATAAAGAGCATAGCGTCATTAGAAACGGTGATTTCAAAATTTCCGTTAAAGTCGGAAACTGTTCCATTGCTTGTTCCTTTTTCAAGGATAGTAGCACCAATCAAGGGCTCACCAGATTCATCACTGATTGTTCCCGTTACAGATTGTTGAGCAAATGTAACTGTAGCAAGAAAGAGGAATAATAAGTAAATATGTTTTTTCATCACAAAATTTTTTAAACAAGTGAAAGTTTATGGAATTGTTTAGAGAAGGTAAATTGAGTAAGGATTCATCGTCTCAAAACATATTTGAAAATAAAATTTGTGTGAACCTATCAAATATCATTTTCTAAATGTTTCTTTCTAATTCTTTTTTATTTTCTTTGTAATTCATTTTATTATTTAGGAAAGAAATGGAAAATCAGAAAAATATAGAGAATAAGACGCTTTTGGTAACTGCCTACTGCTTTCGCATCTTATTTGAAGAGATTTTGAAGAAATTCAAAGCACAGTATAAAGACCAAGCCGCAGTCCTTGGAAAAGTGACCCAATTGTATGGATTTGGCAATTATAATGCGCGTTTACCCAGTTTAGGACAGGAGTTAGAAAAGTTAACTGGTGGGTTTATTAATGGCAAATATCTATATGATAAACAGAGGGAATTACAGGCTGGCAAGCCCATTATTAAATTAAATGGATATTATAAAATTGTGCTGTTTCAATATATCGGCTATGAAGGTATTGAAGATTTTACTAAAAAAGTTATTGTAGAATTACCAGAAAAAGAAAAACAACTCGCCTTAATTCAAGAGGATACCCTCGAACAAACCTTCTTTTATGTTTGCTATTATTTCGGAGAATTTAAAGAAGTGGTTAAATGTCAAGTTGTCGTATTGGATAATTGGAAAAATCTGCAATACACGTATTTATATCCTTTAAAGGATGGAACCTTCAAAAAGTTTCTAGCTTATGGAACAGCAAAAAGAAGAGCAGACATATTGAATGTTCGGACCAAAACATTAATGGATGGAAAGATGATAGATGGAGGAGAGGATATTTTATACGCTGGTCATACCGAACCGGGCACCAATGCATTTATGTTAGGAGTGTTTTCCGCATTTGACATCAATAATAGGGTAGTAGCAGGAAAAATAATTTTTGAAAAATGTGATTCTAAATCGGAAATGATTGCCAAATCAACTGACCTAAAAATACCTGCCTATATAGCTCAAGAGCTCAGAAATGTCAGAATTGAAAATGATGGGATTATCCCTCATAGCGTATTTGATATTTCAGACAAAAGCCCTTATAGTATTACTTTTGATAAAGTTCCTGGCAATTATACCTTTACGCTTTTTCAAACCGACGATTTATTGGGCGATTTTCAGTTTTCTATTCATCCAGATACTTTTAAATTAGCCTCTTTAACAGAGGGTGTATTAATTACCAAAGACCACTTTGAGTTAATTCAAAATGGAACGGTCATTCATTTTAGTTTTCAATTAACAGGAATTGCTTTATTTTCTACATTGGAGGTCTTTGTCAAAACGTATTATTTGAATAAGGGCGAGACCGATATTAAAGGGGTTTTTAGTGGCTTGGATATTGAGAACCGGTTGATCAGTGGGGAGGTACAAATACTTTTTGAACCTATAGTAGAATTGAAATGATAATGAACCTTACCTATATTATAAAGAGCATACCTTATCAATCAACTTGGCCCATTAGACATCAAGTAATGTGGCCTAATAAAGCACTAGACTACGTCAAATTGGAGGCGGATGAGGCGGGTATACATTACGGCTTGTTTGTGGATAAGGAACTAGTCTCTATTATTTCTTTGTTTATTGACTCAGGAGGGGAGGTCGCACAATTTCGAAAGTTTGCTACTCTAGTTTCTTATCAAGGAAAAGGATATGGAATTGCCTTGATGAAGCACTTGTTTTCTGAATTGATTTCCTTGAAAGTGGAGCGTATCTGGTGTAATGCACGAATCCATAAAGCTGGGTTTTATGAGCGATTCGGAATGATTCAAACGGAGGAGAGGTTTGTAATGGGTGGGATTGAATATGTGGTGATGGAAAAGAGTGTTATACTTAGTTAGGCTTCAATGCTGGAATTGATTCAACACGGAGCTACTTCGTAGCCACGCGGATGACACGGATCTAGGCAGGTCGTGAGTGATGTTGACATTTTTCAAGATTTACTTTTATATCAAATATGAAATAGTCAAATTCGATCACGACCTACAAAAATCCGCGTCATCTGTGAATCCACGAAGTGGATCCGCGTTGAATAGAATCTAGCTTAGCTAGATTAACCATAGCATTTAAATAGTCAAATTCGCTCACGACCTACAAAAATCCGTGTCATCTGTGAATCTACGAAGTAGATCCGCGTTGAATAGAATCTAGCTAGAAGACATACATAAAAACCATGCTAGAAAAATCACCCCAACATCTTCCCAGCAAT
>CALJIY010000228.1 GCA_937973945.1 uncultured Saprospiraceae bacterium
GTTCAATGATAATATCAAGGAGATGATTGTTTTTCATGAACTTGGACATTGTGTCTTGAGAAGAGGGCACACAGAAGGGCAACTGGAAAATGGTCGATGTATTAGTATCATGAGAAGTGGCTCGGAACCTTGTCGTGATGCTTATAATGCTGCTACTAAATCTTATTATATTGGTGAATTATTTCATCCAGAAAGAGCTAAGTGAAAGGAATTAAATAATTTGAGTCAACTTGCGGAATTTATTATTTCGTTGTTACTATTGATACGCAAACTTTTTTGAGCGGGCAGAAAAATCATAAATCTTACATCAGAATTCATACATCATACATCATATATCCATTTAGCTCAAAGCGTGATGGATATATGATGTATGAAATATGACCTGCCTGCGTGCCTTGGTAGGCAGGTTTATGATTTTCCCTCACCAAAATGCTCCCAAGCTAAGGCTGCCGCGCCCAATACCCCATCATACTTAGTTCCCGTACCTGATATGAGCACTTTCATTTTGCCTTTATAGGCTTTAAATAATCGTTCATTCATACTTTTGACGGTTGGTAGTAACAATAAGTCTCCTGCCTTAGCTAATCCACCACCTAAAATAAAAGCTTCTGGACTAAAATAGGCGGCTGCATCTGCTATTTTGGTACCCAAAATCTCTCCCGTATATTCAAATGCTCTTTTCGCAATAGGGTCTCCGTCTAGTGCCGCATCTGCGATCATGAGTCCGGTCAAGTCTTCAAAACTATGCGATCTTAAGCTGCTAGCTACCTGCAAATCTGCCATTAGCTTAAATACGGTTCGTTTGATACCTGTTACAGAAGCATAGGTTTCTAAGCAACCTTTTAGTCCGCAATTACACAAGCGACCATTAGGGTTGACATTGATATGTCCCATCTCTCCTGCCATGCCGTCATGTCCGAACACTAACTTTCCATCTACCACAATTCCACTACCAAAGCCCGTGCCCAAGGTCATGACGATAAAATTCTTTAAACCTTTTGCAATGCCATAGGTCATTTCTCCCAAGGCAAATAGATTGGCATCGTTGGTTACTTTTGCTTGTATCCCTAGTGTTTCTTCTACCGAACTAACCAAAGGCACTAAGTCTCCCCAATTAAAATTATGGGGTTTTTCCATGCATCCATTAAAAATGTTGGCATTAGGGGCACCTATACCTGCACCTATTACCTTACATTCTTTAGGAATATCTGCTATAAGTAATTGATACTTTGCTTGTAATTGTTGAACAAAATTAGGGAAGGCCTGATCGCCTAGCGAGGAAAAGCTATCAAATGATAAAACTTTTCCAGTTGTATCGACAATACCTATTTTGGTTTGTGTACCGCCTATATCCATTCCTAAAACGACAGGAGTAGTAGCTTTTTTACTTAGTGACATGTTTATCTTCTTGTATTATTTACACTAAGTTCAAAGGTATTGTATTTTTTTTAAATAGAGTAAGAAGAAGTCAGAAATCAGATCGTTCCGCTTAGCTTACGCTAAGGGAACTGTCAGATCACTACATTGTCAGACGCATGACATTGACCACTGTATGATTGTTAGGAGATAGAATCTCTAACTTCAAGAAAAATAAAATGAGCCCCTTCTCCATCTACCCTTTGCCTAACTCTATCAAATTGAACTCTATCTTTAAGAAAATTGCTGTCTAATGTATTTAATTTGTGCCGCAGGGAGGGAATGTTAGTCGTTTAAATGAAAAGTGTCGGACACCTCTGAAGGTGTCCGACACTTTTTCCTAGTCCTGGAAGGACGATCTGGCATCTGACTTCTGAAAATGTTCAGTAGTGTATAGACCTATTTTGTTGTTTGCAAACGAAATCTGTCTCTATTCTCTGCTCTCGCCTCTCTACTCTTTTAAGTAATCTCCCCACCACAACTAGACCCAGCACCTGCTGTACACCCATAGCAATGTTGATTTAAGACAATCGCTCTATTTTTTAAATCTTCCACATCAAAATCATCAAGATGCGTCCCTTTGGCAGCGACTTTCAAATCTAACATCTGATTAAAATCACAATCGTATAAGTAGCCTTCCCAACTGACGGAAATCGTATTTCGACACATTAAACCTTCCACTGTCATTGGATTAAAAGCATCTACTAGCTTTTGCATATACTCGCTATAGTTGCCAGATTCTAGTAGATAATCCAGGAAACGACTCACAGGAAGATTGGTGATACAGAATAAAGAATCAAAGACAATGTCATATTTTCTTTTCAATTGTCGCTTGAATTCTGCTTGTAAGGTTTCTTGGGCAGCAGGCAAAAATGCACCAGAAGGATTGTATATTAAATCAAGTATTAGATCATCTTCCTTTCCGTATCCTACTTCATTCAATAACTGCAAAGCTTTAATTGAGTCTTCAAAAACGCCATCTCCTCTTTGAGAATCGGTTCTAGATTTTGAAAAATAAGGAAGAGAAGACATTAAATGCACCTTGTGTTTTTTAAAGAAAGCAGGTAACTCTTGGTACTTTTTATTGGCCATAATAATGGTTAAATTACAGCGATTAATCACTTTTTTACCCAGAGCACTTACCTCTTCTACAAACCATTTAAAATGCGGATTCATTTCAGGTGCACCACCAGTAATATCTACTGTATGTATGGTGTCGACGCTACCTATAATTTCTAAGCATTTCTCTAAAGTCGCTCGACTCATATTTTCTTCCTTCCGATCAGGACCAGCATCCACATGGCAATGTGCACAAGTTTGATTACACAACTTTCCGATATTCAATTGAAAAATCTCAATCGGCTTGGGTCTTAAAGTATCATAGCCCAATGCTTTGGTCTTATCCACAAATTTAGGAAAGGCAGCATCCTTTACATCTTTTCCGCTTAATACATTTAATTGATAAAAAGCATCGGATAATTTATTGCCTTTTGCTTTTAGAGATTTGGTACGTTGTTTTATTGACATGAGTATTTTTTTAGCTGTTAACTGTTAGCTTCAAATTAGAGGCTAATGGCTAAAAGCTCCAGTTTACATAGACAATTTCTCCACATGATTCATCATCTGTCGACCATACATTAACGTAGCACCACTTTTAATAGCTGCTGCTACATGTACCGCTTCCATCATTTGCTCTTCATCTGCTCCTTTTTCCAAACAAGCAGAAGAGTAGCCATCAATACAGTAAGGGCAACCAACTGTATGTGAAACAGCTAATGCGATTAAGCATTTTTCTCTTTCTGTTAAGGCCGTATCTCCTTTGAATACAGAATTATACCATTCAAAGAATTTTCCGCCCATCTCTTCTTGTAACTTCGTGATGGTTCCGAATTTCTTTAAGTCTGCGGGGTTAAAATATGTCTTATCAGCCATGAATTTTTAGGTTTTGATAGTTAGACCAACTTGTTCGCTTATTCGGTTGGTTTGTTGTTTTTAGTTCTACATTAAAACGGTCACACTATTTTAAGCGTGTTAAATTAACAACAAAATTAACCGCTTAGTTAATGAACATTTGTCCATAGAGCGACAAGTAAGTAATGAAAATAATTTTATCGTTTTTCGAATCAAAGGTAAACACTTTGTAGAAAGGTATGTTTATCCATCAAATTACTTTTATTAAATGAAACGATATTTCGTCTTTTTTGTAATCTTATCGGTCTTTTTTGCTTGTAATAGCTACAAAGATCTGCCTAGTTTGGAATTTACCAATGACTGGAAAGTACAGCGTATTCCTGCAAGTCCGCAGTTGACAGGTGGAGATCCTGTAGCAGGGCTGGAATATATGACCACAGGCGATTATATCGGATCTGGTGTTCCATTAGCAACATTTAAAAAATTACCTCAAGTTAAGGACACCATTTTAAATAGAACAGGCGTCAACGCCACCTTTCCTATGGGGATCATGGCATTTGAACATGCCAATGGAACGACGGTGTTTTCAGGTAATTGTTTGACCTGTCACGGTGGTTATATAGAAGGGCAGTATATAGAAGGCTTGGGCGGATTGGAGCAAGATTTCTCAAAGGATCGTTCTTTTTTATTCAAGCTATTAGATGCTAAAGTGAAGTTGAAATTCAAGGAGGGATCAAAGGAAAGAGAAGCCTTTGAGATATTCTCATCGATTAATAAGCGGGCAATGAATTATATTGTTACCCCTTTTAAAGGAGTGAATCCCGCTTTTAGATTAGAGGAAACGTATGTGATGCGTCGGAACCCAGCAGATTTGACCCTTAAGGAAGAAGATAATTATGAATTAGATAAGCACACTTTAGCTTCCGATGTACCGCCTTGGTGGCATCTTAAAAAGAAAAATGGTTTATACTACAATGGTATGGGGCGAGGAGATTTTACTAAACTATTGATGCAAGCATCTACACAAGGAATTAAGGATAGCAC
>CALJIY010000229.1 GCA_937973945.1 uncultured Saprospiraceae bacterium
CTCACTGCTTTAAGGACAAAATGGGGCTGTGAACTACAAAAAATTAGTACTTGGGGCAAAGGACACGAACAATATTTCCTTAAAACAGTTGAACCTTATCTAAAAGAGCAGTTAATTCAAGAACGCGAACAAACCTATACCCTGACTTCAAAAGGAAAGTTACTAGCAGATCGAATTGCGATGGAGTTATTTATTTAGAAGTCAGAACGCTACGTTGCCAGATCGCTGCGCTGTCAGAAGCAGTGCGCGGGCGTCAACGTCATAAATCTGACACCTGACAGTTCCCTTAGCCTAAGCTAAGTGGAACGATCTGACATCTGACTTCTGAAAACACCAATTCCTCTTTCCACAGACTAACAAAACATGTATCTTTGCAGCCTATGAAAAATATTAGAAATTTTTGTGTAATAGCCCATATAGACCATGGTAAGAGTACCTTGTCAGATAGGTTATTAGAATTTACGCAGACCATATCTGAACGGAAGATGCAGAACCAGGCTTTGGATGATATGGATTTAGAGCGAGAGCGAGGAATTACGATAAAAAGTCACGCCATACAAATGTATTTCAACCATGAAAATGGAGAAAAATACACCCTTAATATGATCGACACTCCTGGTCACGTCGATTTCTCTTATGAAGTATCTCGATCCATTGCCGCTTGTGAAGGGGCCTTATTATTAGTAGATGCTTCACAGGGCGTACAAGCGCAGACGATATCCAATTTGTATTTGGCGATAGAGCATGATTTAGAGATTATTCCTGTGTTGAATAAAGTGGATATGGAGAGTGCGATGGTGGAGGAAATGTCGGACCAGATTATTGATTTGATTGGTTGTGATAAAGAAGATATTATCTTAGCCAGTGGTAAAACCGGCATTGGTATTTTAGATATACTCAATGCAGTGGTAGATCGAGTTCCTGCACCTACTGGTAGCCTAGACTTGCCCTTACAAGCGGTCATTTTCGATTCCATGTTTAATTCTTATAGAGGTATTATCGCCTATTTTAGAATCATTAATGGAACGATGCGAAAAGGAGACAAAGTGCTCTTTATGAATACGGAAAGTGAATATACTGCGGATGAAGTAGGTATTTTACAGATGGATCAGGTGCCACAAAAAGAATTGCATGCAGGCAATGTGGGCTATATCGTTACGGGTGTAAAAGTCTCTAAAGAGATTAAAGTTGGGGATACTATTACAACCGTAGAGAATCCTGCGCCCGAAGCTATACAAGGATTTGAAGATGTAAAACCCATGGTCTTTGCTGGTATCTTCCCTATTGATAATGATGATTTTGAGGATCTAAGAGATAGTTTGGAAAAACTACAGTTGAATGACGCCTCTTTGGTATTCGAACCAGAAACATCTGTGGCTTTAGGTTTTGGATTCCGTTGTGGTTTCTTAGGGATGTTACACTTGGAAATCATTCAAGAACGGTTGTCTAGAGAGTTTGACCAAGATGTGATCACAACGATCCCTAACGTATCTTACCTTGCATATACCACAAGAGGAAAAGAACTCAAAGTAAATACACCAACCGACTTGCCAGATCCTACACAAATGGACAGAGTCGAAGAACCTTGGATTGTAGCTCAGGTGATTACCAAGCCAGAATACATCGGTGCGATCATGACCTTGGCCATGGAAAAGCGAGGCAATTTAACCAACCAACATTATTTAACACCCGAGCGGGTGGAGTTGAGTTTTGACTTGCCTTTAGCAGAAATTGTATTTGATTTTTATGATCGCTTAAAGTCTATTTCTAGAGGTTATGCTTCCTTTGATTATTCACCAAAAGAATATCGAGCAGCGGATTTAGTGCGATTGGATATTAAATTGAATGGCGAACCCGTAGATGCTTTATCCGCATTGGTTCACCGTACAAAGGCGCAAAGTTTTGGTAGAAGAATCTGTAAGCGTCTAAAAGAACTATTACCTAGACAACAATTTCAAATTGCCATACAAGCCGCTATTGGTGGAAAAGTGGTTGCCAGAGAAACCATTTCTGCCTTACGAAAAGATGTTACCGCTAAATGTTATGGTGGTGATATTTCTAGAAAGCGAAAATTATTAGAGAAGCAGAAAAAAGGTAAGAAAAAAATGCGTCAAGTAGGAAATGTAGAAGTCCCACAAAAAGCATTCTTACAAGTATTGAAATTGGATTAAGTATGAAGTATAAGGTATAAGGTATGAAGTATAAAGTAATAGTATTTACCTTATACTTCATACCTTATACTTTATACCTATCCCTTACTATGAAGAAAATCGTCGAAGTAGGTAATGTACAATGTGGTAGTCCTGAGCTGTTTCTAATCTCTGGTCCTTGTGTTATTGAGGGCGAAAGCATCATGTTAAAAACAGCAGAGGCTTTAAAGAAAATAGAAGAGCGATTAGGCATTCCGATTATTTATAAATCTTCTTTTATGAAGGATAATCGGAGTTCTGTAAATTACTATGTAGGGCCTGGCATAGACGAAGGATTGAAGTTGTTACAGCGAATCAAACAAGATTTTGGATTTCCTATCATCTCTGATATACACTACCCTAGTCAAATTGCAGCGGCCGCTGAAGTTTTAGATATTATTCAAATTCCTGCTTACCTATGTATGCAAACGTCTTTGACCGTAGGTGCAGCACGTACAGGAAAACCAATCAATCTAAAACATGGTCAATTTTTAGCGCCTGAAAATATGATCAAGCCGATCCAAAAAATAGAAGCCCAAAATAATCAGCAAATTCTATTGACTGAACGGGGCTATACCTTTGGATATAATGATTTAGTGGTAGATCCTCGAAGTTTTTATCATTTACAAGAAACAGGGTATCCTGTTATTTTTGATGTTACTCATTCCATAAGAAAGTATGGCATCCCAAGTGCAGATCCTAGTGGTGGGGCTAAACAATACTTACCTATCTTAGCTCGTGCGGGTGTAGCGGCAGGGGTTGATGGTTTATTTATTGAAACACATCCGAATCCTGCTCAAGCATTATGTGATGCTGCCAGTCAAATGAATATCAATCAACTAGAAGAATTTTTGAAGCCTTTATTGGCGATTCATGCGGTATTAAAGTAGATTCAATTCTATTTTAAGCGTTCCAGCCATTCAAATATCCAATTTTTATATTGTATGGGAAATCTCGTATCCAAAAAATCAACTAAATCTTGCTTTGGAACTCCCCGCTGCAATTTTTGAACGACCTTTATATAATTGATAAAACTCAATTTATTCTCTTGACTACTAAATTTATCTCTTTTTAGATACAATAAAAAATTGGAACAGTGGCTAAGAATCAGCTCTGGATTTTCCTTTAATTCTACTAGACATTTAATTTGAAAAGTTCGTCTCATCTTCTCAATCTTAAACAACTTCGACTTAATATCAACCAGACTAGTTAGTGCCTCCTCATATTTTTTTCTTTCAATTAATAC
>CALJIY010000230.1 GCA_937973945.1 uncultured Saprospiraceae bacterium
TTCTTTTTTTTCAATGAAAAAAGAACAAAGTCTAATACAGGATGCATTTTTTGCTAAAAAATCGTGACTGTCTTAAAAGAATTGAAGCTTTCAAAAAATAGCTTATTCAAAATATAAGTATGAAAAATATCCTTATCACCACCATTTTACTCTTAATCGTAAGCCTTTCTTTTGCCCAAAAGAAGAAGGCAGATGACCTCTATAAAAAATTAGGGTATAAGGCGTCTATTCCTTTATTTGAGGATCGAGACAACCTGTCTACAGAAGACTTGATTCGAATAGCGAATAGCTATCGACTGAATCATGATGTCATTAGTGCCGAATTATGGTATTCTCAAGTAGTGCAAGAGAGTAGTGAACCCATCCATTTTTTACACTATGCCCAAGCTTTGCATAGCAACAAAAAATACGAGCAAGCGAAGGAATACTATGCGTTGTATAATGATCGGATTGGCGGCGGTGATCAAAGAGGTGCGAACCTAAAGGAAGCGATAGAACAAATCAAAAATTTTAAACATACCAATTCTACGATTAAAAACGAATCAGCTGTTAATTCTGGCAGACTAGATTTTAGTCCTGCTTTTTATCAAGATGGAATTGTATTCGTCTCTTCTAGGGATCCAAAGAATGGAAAAAAAGAAAAAAGTACTCGAAAAAATGGCGTAGACCCTTGGATGAATGATAATTATATGACCTTGTTTTATGCAGCTAAAAACGAATCAGGCGACTTAAATAATCCCGAAGTATTTTCAACAAATATATCTACCAAGTATCACGAAGGACCTGTTTGCTTTAGTAAATCTGGGGATAAATTATTTTTTAGCCGAAATCAATATTACAAAGGCAAGCGAAAAAATGATAAGAAAGGGATCATGAAAATGAATATCTACTCTGCTATTAGAGCAGGAGAAGATTGGAAAAATGTAAAAGAGTTAGCCTTCAATACGGAAGAATACGACGAAGTTCATCCTGCTTTGTCGGCAGATGGCAGTAAGCTATATTTTGCCTCCAATCGGGAAGGAGGATATGGAGGAATGGATGTATATGTAGCTACCTTTGCTGCTGGGCAATGGTCGGAACCAGTAAATTTGGGCAGTACGATCAATACACCTGGTAATGAAATATTTCCTTTTATGCATGATGACGGCACCCTATATTTCGCTTCAGATGGATGGGGTGGCTTAGGTGGATTAGATATATTTTCATCGGTAACAACGGAAAATAATACTTGGGATAAACCCATTAATATTGGTACGCCTTTTAATTCTTCTAAAGATGATTTTAGTTTTATTTTAAATACTACAGGTACAGAAGGGTATTTGTCTTCCGCTAGAGAAGGCGGGAATGGACAAGACGATATTTATAGTTTTAAAACGGCAGACAAAGATCAACTAGGCCGTCAAGTAAAGGCCACCATATGTGTCTATGATGCAAGGACCAATGAACGTATAGAAGGGGTGAGCCTAAGTATCAGTCAAGAACAAATCAGTAAAGAGGAAGAATTAGAAGATTTTACGATGCGCTTAGTACAGACAGATACAAAGGATGAATATCTATTAAAATTGACTAAAGACGGAGGTTTACCAAACAACAAAGAAACCATAGATGGACTGACTAATGAGAATGGGGACTATAATATGGAGATCATCCCTAATGAACATTATTATATCGTTGCTCAAAAGGATGGTTATGTAGTATCGGAAGAGGCTATACATACGCAACTGATTGATGGACAGAGCCTATTCGAATACTGTATTCCCTTGAAAAAAAGTGCCTGTGTGGTCTTAAAAGGAAAAACGATCAATCAGCAGTATGAAAGTTTAATCCCGAATGTAGAAGTAACTTTAACTAATCTCTGTGATGGAGAAACACAGATGGTAAAAACAGATAAGAATGGAAATTACTCTTTCCCATGTTTGCCCTGTCATTGCGAATTTGAGTTAAATGGTCAGAAAGTCAATTTTAAATCAGCAAATAATACTGCCTCTACTATGAATATGGCCTGCGCAGCAGGTGGCATCATAAGAGAAAATTTATTACTAATACCTGGTATGGATGAAGCGCCTGTCGTAGCCAAGGAAGGTAGTATTAGTGAAGATGATTTGTCGGTAGGCAATGTAATAGAATTGAAGAAAATCTATTATGATTTTGATAAATACTACATCAGAGACGGCGCCCAAGAGTCTTTAAAAGAAGTAGTCGAATTAATGCAGAAATACCCAAGTTTGGTCATTGAGTTATCAGCACATACAGACGCCAGAGGAGCGACGAACTACAATAGATGGTTATCTAGATTAAGAGCGAAAGAGGCAGTGCAATACGTAGTCAATCATGGTATTCAGCCATGGCGATTAAAATCCAAAGGCTACGGCGAAACGAGACTAAGAAATGGCTGTGCAGATGGCGTTACTTGTAGCGAAGAGGAACACCAATACAATCGTAGAACAGAAGTGAAAATCTTAGAATTCGACAGAAAAGATATTGAAGTAAACTACATAGACAATGATCCTTCAAGGATAGATACTGCTCCTGGTTCTGGCTATTAATACCAAAGTTCCAAAGGAGTTACTTATTTAACCTAGGGTTGATTGGTTCTAGTTTTAGGTGATTTGTCAAAGCCAATTACCAATTTCCAATTGTTATTATCCCAAGATTTGGACGGTGTGCACAAATCATACATCATAAATTTTACATCATACATCATAAATCTGCCTATTAAGTGAAATTAAACAGATTTATGATGTATGATTTATGAACTCTGATTTATGATTTTTAGAACCAATCACCTCTGCCTGCTGTCTATGACCCAGTCATGGAAAAAGACCGTAACCTACAGCTCCAACGGAGCGACACCCTGTAGCCCATGACGCAATCATGTGTAAGAGAGTAATACAACTCCATGAAGCAGGCCTATAAAATGAGTGTAACCTACAGCTCCAACGGAGCGACACCCTGTAGCCCATGACGCAGTCATGGGAAAAATCATAGTCAAAAAATATAATATATAAAAATCCCTATAAGTCAAAAAACTAGCGATCATTTTGCACCAATCAAGCGTGCAACATAGCGCATCAGATATTCGTTAAATAGTATATAAAGTCAAGCAAAATACCCTTAAGTTTGCCGACTTTTCAATGGCGAAGCCCTATTTAATACTAAGACCACCTAAATTATGTCTAAAAGAATCGTAATCATCGTTGGTACCAGACCAAACTTTATAAAAATCACCCAATTTGAGAAGGAATTTGCCAAGTATAAAGGCGAATTTGATTATAAGTTAGTGCACACAGGACAGCATTATGATAAAAATATGTCTGCCTTGTTTTTTGAGCAATTACAGCTCAAAAAACCAGATGTTACCCTAAATATCAAGGGAAAATCGCCTTCGGACCAAATCGGAACGATCATAATTAAGCTAAGCGAGTTGTTTGCAGAGTGGCAGCCAGATTTAGCAGTTGTAGTAGGAGATGTAAATTCTACATTAGCTGCCGCAATAGCCTCCAATAAAGCAGGCATTAGAATAGCGCATCTAGAAAGTGGCTTGCGCAGTTTTGATAGAGCCATGCCAGAAGAAATCAATCGATTATTAACGGATTTGATCACCGATGAATTTTTTATAACAGAACAAAGTGGATTAGATAATTTGTCAAAGGAATTGACTCGGGAAGCAGGATTACACTTTGTCGGTAATACAATGATTGACACCCTAGTGGCATTTGATCCAGCTATTCAAGCGGATACGATTTTGGAAGAAATAAAGGTGACAAAACATAGCTATGCTTTAATGACGATGCATCGTCCAAGAAACGTAGATACGAAGGAGAGTCTTTTGAAAATTATTGAGATAATTAATAAAATTACGAAGAACGGACAATTAGTCTTTCCCATACATCCAAGAACAAAGAAGAGTTTGGAGAAGCATGGCTTATTTCACCATGTAGAAAATAACCCAGCTGTCATTCTAACAAAACCATTAGGATATCTAGCTTTTCAAAAATTAATTGCGGATAGCAAATATGTAATTACCGATAGCGGAGGTATTCAAGAAGAAACCACTTATCGCCAAGTACCTTGTTTGACCTTACGTCCTAATACGGAACGCCCGTCCACGATTACACTTGGGTCCAATGAATTAGTTCCATTCGATCCCCTTGTCATAGGTGAAAAGATTCAAGCGATTCATGATGGCACTTTTAAGAAAGGACAAATACCGCCTTTATGGGATGGGAGAGCAACGGAGAGAATAGTGGCGGCAATGGCAACGATTTTGGATATTGAAAAACCAATTTCAGCAGGAGAACTAGTTTAGTTCTTTAGAAAAAATAAATCATTAGATAACAAACACGAATACTTTGATCCAAGCAGTAGTAAAAAAAGGAAAAGTTCTAGCAGAAAAGGTACCAACTCCGAATGTGTCTGATGGATGTCTTCTTATCAAGGTGGTGAACTCTTGTATTTCCGCAGGAACAGAAATGACGAGTGTTGGAGAGACTGGTAAGCCACTTTATAAGAGAGCGCTAGAACAACCAGATCAAGTTAGACAAGTTCTAGATTTTGCTAAGCAAAATGGTATCAAAAAGACAATTCAAAAAATTCAAGGAACCTTAGATGGGGGAAAACCAACCGGTTACTCTGTATCGGGAATTGTTATAGGGATTGGAAAAAACGTGAGCGGTTTCCAAGTTGGGGATCATGTGGCAGCAGCGGGTGCAGGTTTAGCGAACCATGCGGAATATGTTGATGTACCTCAGAACTTGGTCATGCATTTACCAAAAGGTCTAGATTTTAAACCTGCTTCCACCGTGACAATGGGAGGGATAGCGATGCAAGGAGTTAGAAGGTGTGACTTAAGATTAGGGGAAGTTTGTGTGGTGGTTGGTGCAGGTATTCTCGGTTTATTGGCACAGCAAATGCTTCAAGCATCTGGCGTTAGGACAATCGTAACAGATATTGATGATAAAAGATTAGCATTAGCAAAAGAATTAGGTGCTACCTTGGTACTGAATCCTATAAAAGAA
>CALJIY010000231.1 GCA_937973945.1 uncultured Saprospiraceae bacterium
GCAGGTGTTAACATCCAAGATGCCGACGACCCAGAAGCTGGTGTAGCCTACGAAGGCTGCCAACAATCTTCCTTCGTCTTCACAAGAGCAGATAATGATACAAGTGAAGATTTAGTAGTCAACTATAAAGTGTCAGATGAAAGTACTGCCACGGCAGAATATGACTATACCCCCTTCGGAACCTCCGTTACTATTCCAAAAGGAGAGATGTCTGTGGAGGTGCCTGTAAATGTTATTAAAGATAATATAGAGGAAGGTCCGGAGTCTATAAAATTAGATGTTGATCAGGCTTGCTCTTGTGATACCAAAGATGTAGAATTTACCATAATAGAACCTGTTCCTATTCAGGTCACGATGGATGATGTAACGACCTGTCAAGGTGGTACAGTTAATTTAAATCCAAAAATAGAGGGGGGCTTTGGAAGAACAGTTTATGAATGGGAACATATTTCCCGTTCTCAGCGATCAATCAGAGAAGTAATTGATAGTCCGACTTCTTTTGCGGTTACAATAACGGATGGTTGTGGTACGCTTGATTCTGCTAGAGCAAATGTCACTATCGAAGAACAATTTGTATCCATAAGCGGTTCGGAATTAATTTGTAATGGCGAACGACAAGGTGGGATTGAGATAGCATTGACAGGCAGTGGTCCCTGGGATTTGACCTATAGTAGGGATGGGGTAGAGCAACCTGTCATTGAAAAAATAGAAGAGAGTCCATATATTTTACAAGATAGTATAGAAGGTCTCTATGAAGTAATCAAAATGGAATACGGCGGCTGCGTTGGAGATGGATTACCAGGGGAAGCAGAGCTGCTAGTTTCTAATTTAGATATGGATTTTGCACCTAAAGATCCTTCCTGTTTTAATACGGCAGATGGATCAATTAATACGGTGGTTGGTGGCACTGGTAATTTGCAATACGAATGGAGTGATGGAAGCACAGCGCAAAACCTGAGTAATGTACCAGCAGGCGATTATGTCTTAATAATTGCAGATGACAAATCTTGTTTATACACCGGCGATACGATTACCCTTAATCGACCAGAGGAAGTATTTGCTTCTTTTACAGTAGGCGGAAAAGTAGATTGTTACACACCTTTAGGAGCTACCTTGGAAGTATTAGCGGAAGGAGGAAATCCTTCTTATACCTATACTTGGCAAGGCTTAACAGCCAATAGTAACTTATCGGCAGATGCTCGACAATTAGATAATATTGGAGGCGGGGATTACACGGTGGAAGTGACCGATGGAAATGGATGTATTGCAGAAAAGACCATTACAGTTGTGGCCGATACTTTAGCACCTGATGTCAAGGCAAGAGGTAGTAATAAGTTAAATTGTATCGTGTCAGAAACTAGCCTAAGTGGAGCAGGATCGGCCGAAGGAAGTATGATTGATTATTTATGGACCACCACTGATGGTCACTTTGTTAGTGGGGCTACGACTCTTAATCCGACTATTGACCAGCCAGGGACTTATGATTTATTGGTTACGAATCGGGATAATGGCTGTCAAAATATGGATCAGGTAGCGGTGACAGCCGATTATGAAAAGCCAGAAGCATTTGTAGAACTTCCAGATACTTTAAATTGTCAACAAACACAAGCTAAACTATCTGCGACCATTCTATCTCCAACAATTGATTATACGATTAATTGGACCACTTCTGATGGAGACATCTTGTCTGGAGATACAGAAGCTGCTCCGATTATTGCAAGTCCAGGTAGATATGCCTTCTTAGTAACAAATATTGATAATGGATGTGAAGAAGAAATAGTAGTGGAAGTACTAGAAGATATTGAGAAACCAGTTGTCAATATTACTTCAGACCTACGACTAACCTGCGAACGACAAACCTTAACCCTAGCGGCGGATGTAGATTTGGAAGAGGCTTCCTATAACTTTAATTGGCAGACGGCTAATCCAAACTCCATTATTTCTAATAGAAATACATTGAATCCTGTAGTGGATCAACCCGGAATGTATGTATTAAGCGTTCAAAACAAAGACAATTTTTGTGAAGCAACTATTGATGCCATGGTCATCATTGATACGATTAAACCAATGGCGGATGCAGGGGATTCTTTTGTCTTTACCTGTGATTTAACAAGTACTAATATTATGGCCGATGCGGATCAAGGAACAGATTATCGCTATACTTGGACCGCTATGGATAATGGGGCAATTGAGTCGGGAATGACTAGCTTAAGACCAACGATCTCCCGTTCCGGGACCTATCAATTAACAGTAGATAATAAGGATAATGGATGTAGTAATACATCTAATATAGTCGTTACAGATGATCCTTCAAGACCGAAGGCCATCATTGCTACGCCTGATAATATAGATTGTAAAACGCCTTCCATTGTTTTAGATGCAACGGCTTCTTCTGGTGGTAATTATACCTGGAAGGAAGAAAATGGTCAAGTATTTTTCCCGAGTGATTCCCAAACACCCATTATAACCGAACCAGGTAAGTATATCTTAGAGGTATCCAAGCCAGATGGCACCTGTACGGGGGTGACGGATGTAGTTGTTCATTTAGATACCATAGCGCCAGTTATTAATTTGCTTAGCCCAGAGACTTTAAATTGTAATAAAACGAGCTTACGTTTAGACGGGACAGGTTCTAGTAAGGGAGCTAACTTTAATTATGCTTGGTCTGCTTCTTATGGTGGGGCGATCAATGCTGGTAACAATACGCTATTTCCAACTGTTTCCGGACCTGGTAGATATGCTTTGTTGATCACCAATGAATCAAATGGTTGTACGAAAGAGCAAGATTTAATAGTCGAAGAAAATGTACCTCGGTCCTTACAAGTAGAAGCTACAGACCCGCCATGTCCTAATGACGAAGGTCAAATAGAAATTGCCATGGTAGAAGGAGGGGAAGGTCCGTATCAGTATTCTGTGGATGGAGGTAATAAGTATTCTAATAATACTTTATTTACCAGATTAGATCCTAGCGCTTATACCGTAATGGTCATGGATGCAAATGGTTGTACAGAAGAAACGACTATTAATATTGAAGCGGCTAGACCAATTGAAATAAATATTACGCCTGAAATGACCGTAGCTTTAGGCGATTCTGTTACGATTGAAACGCATACGAATTTGACAGAAACGGAGATTGCCTATGTGCAATGGACGCCAGCTATCGGTCTAAGTTGCGATGACTGCATGGACCCAATAGCTCGACCATTTAATAGCCACCAATACAAAGTAGATATAGTCGATAACAATGGATGTGATGCTTCTGCTACGATTAACTTCTTAGTAGATGCAAATCCGCAAGTCTATGTTCCTACCGCATTCAGCCCCAATAACGATGGATTCAATGATAAGATCACTATTTACGCTAAGAATAGTGTGCAGCGAATAAAAACGTTTAGAGTATTTAATAGATGGGGAAGTATGGTGTATGAAAAAGAAGACTTCGTTCCGAATGATGAAAATTTAGGCTGGGATGGTCGCTTTGATCGACAACAATTAAGGCCGCAAGTATTTATTTACTTTGCCGAAGTTGAGATGATTAATGGTGAGGAGTTGATTTTGAAAGGCGATTTTGCTTTGATGGAATGATTTTAGAAGTCAGACCGCTGCGCTGTCAGAACGTTCTGAAATACTTTGGAACTGTCAGATGTCAGACGTATGATGTTGACAACGTGGTTCTTGTAAGTGTTGAAAGCAATCTGACAGCGCAGCGGTCTGACTTCTGACAGTCCTGGAAGGACGATCTGACTTCTAATTTAAAAATCACAAAGCTTCCCATATTCCTTTAACCACTTCTCTTTCTGCTTATAATTAGGCATAACGGATTTGACTAAGTTCCAAAATTTCTGAGAGTGATTCATTTCGATTAGGTGTGTTAATTCATGCACGATCACATAATCAATAACATCCGATGGGGCGAATAATAACCTAGTGGATAGGTTAATATTAGACTTGCTTGAACAACTGCCCCAATTAGAAGAGTTATATTTTAAATTGACACTTTTAATATCTTTTTTAAAATATCGCTCATTTATTTCTAAGACTCTATTTGTAATATCCTTCTTAAAATCCTGCCCAATTACCCTGCTCAGCAAGGTTTTGATACTTTTCGAAAGTTGTATACTAGTTAGATCTTTATTTAGTTTTAACTGAATCTGGCCATCCTTTAGTTTAGCAGAGGAAGTGCTACGACTTTCATGATTAACAACAAGGGTATAAGTACGCTCACCCACCTTCAAAATATCACCTGTTTGATAGGATTTAGGAAAGAACCTATTTTTTAGATCCTCATTGCTATTGAACTGAGCTTCTACCCACCGTTGAAACCAACCAAGTTGATTCTTCACCTCTTTTTTGTTGAGTTGTCGAGGCATTCTTAAGAAAGCTGCTGTTTTTCCAATTGAGACCCTTACATTGTTTCTGTTTTCTAAATAAACTTTAGCAGGTACGGAATGACCGTCAATTTTTATATAGGTTGGTTCTATTCTTTTCATAAAGTCATTGTCGGTTTGGTATAAATATAGGGATTATTTGATAACAGATATTTTAGGTATTACCTTAAAAACAATACCAAAATAGTGAAAGTTTTGTAAAAAACTGAAGCCGATTCTTAAATGCCTTCAAGACTCCTTATTTTTGGTGCATATAGGATCGTTTTAAAGATAGGATTATTAAAAAAAACTATGAGTAACAAGATTCAGATAGAAGCTAGTTGGCAAGCGGTACTTAAAGAGGAATTCGACCAGCCATACTTTAATGCCTTGATACAGTTCATTAAACAAGAGATACGTAATGGTAAGGTTATTTATCCGCCGGGACCATTGATTTTTAACGCTTTTAATAGCTTACCGCTCGAAAAGGTGAAGGTAGTAATACTGGGTCAAGATCCTTATATCAAACCGAATCAAGCGATGGGGCTTTCTTTTTCGGTTCCAAAAGAAGTTAGAACGCCTCCCTCTTTGAAGAATATTTATAAAGAAATGCATGACGATGTGGGTATTACCATACCGAATCATGGAGATTTAACTAAGTGGGTGGGAGAAGGCGTTTTCTTATTAAATGCAGCACTAACTGTAGAAGCTGGAAAATCAGGCGCTCATTTAAAGAAAGGGTGGGAACAATTTACAGATGCTGTTATTCGAACTATCTCTAAGGAAAGAACGGGTGTCGTTTTCATGTTATGGGGAAACTTCGCTAAAAACAAAGCAGAACTGATAGATGCTTCCAAACATTTGGTGCTAAAGGCGGCCCATCCCTCTCCACTTGCGAGAGGCGCTTATTTTGGGAGTAAACATTTTTCCCAAGCGAATGCCTATTTTGAGTCGAATGGACAAGCGTCTATTGATTGGCAGGTATAATTTTTAGACCGCTGCGCTGTCAGACCGCTGCGCTGTCAGAAGCGTAAGGAAGTCAACATCATACGTCTGACATCTGACAGTTCCGTTAGCGAAGCTAACTAGAACGATCTGACCTCTGACATCTTAATAAAACTAGATTTTGAATAAAAAAATAAAGTACCCTATTCTCGGCATATTGCTCTTATCAATAATTGGTAGCAGCTATCAGATGTTGCAATTGCCCTTATGGAGTTATTGGACCTTATTACAATTTATTAGTACCTGGTCTTTTATTGTACTCTTGTTAGAAAATCGTTTTTCTTCCTATGCCCAAAATACGCGTTGGCTTTTACTAGCTACCTTAAGCGGTATTTTATTAGCTATTG
Source organism: uncultured Saprospiraceae bacterium (assembly GCA_937973945.1). Lineage (GTDB taxonomy): Bacteria > Bacteroidota > Bacteroidia > Chitinophagales > Saprospiraceae > JAFMDF01. Next base: position 5,720 of record CALJIY010000231.1, read on the forward strand.
GATTTCCTACCAGTCCACTTACGCCTATTATGTTTATTGGCTTTGTGCCTATCTTGATGATTGAACGGGAATTAAGTCAATTAAAAGAAGGTCCTAGTAAAGCGATACTATTTAGATACAGTTATCATGCCTTTGTGGTGTGGAATATATTCACCACTTTTTGGGTAGGTAATACGGCATATATTGGTGGCGTAGTGGCCATATTGACAAATTCCTTGTTTATGACCGTACCTATCGTGCTATTTCATCAAACAGGGAAGTCCTTAAGAAAAACTTTAGCGCCAGCAGCATTTATTGCTTATTGGTTAGCTTGGGAATACTTGCACCTTAATTGGGAAATATCCTGGCCGTGGCTCACCCTAGGTAATAGCTTTGCTCAATATCCAAGTTGGGTGCAATGGTATGAGTACACAGGCGCATTTGGAGGATCACTTTGGATATTGTTAGTCAATGTATTGGTAGCAAAATGGCTCATTTCAGAAGAGGGAAAGGTCTTTAGCTTTGATAAAATAAACCTATTGAAAATAGTAGGAATCATCCTATTACCCATACTGTTTTCGCTGGGTATGTATTATACCTATGAAGACCAAGGGCCATTATCAGAAGTGGTGGTTGTACAACCTAATTTTGAACCGCATTATGAGAAATTTAATATTCCTCAACGAGATCAGCTTGAACAATTTTTGTCCTTGTCGAAAGGAGCTTTAACAGAGCGTACAGACTATCTAGTATTTCCAGAGACTAGTTTAGGCGTGTTTTACAATAAGAATATAGGGAAAGAACGATATACTAGAACGTTGAAAGAATTGGTTGCTGAATACCCTGCCTTAAATTTAGTGACGGGTTTGATAACGCGAAGAATATTTGAAAAGGGAGAACAAGCGCTTCATACCCCTGCCACTCGTACCTATATTGATAAAGAAAGACGAGATACAATTTACTGGGAATTATATAATACTGCGGTACAAATATCTGCTGAGACCGATTCTATTCCTATTTACTTTAAATCAAAGCAAGTCCCTGGTGCGGAAATGATGCCCTATCCACAACTTTTCTTCTTCTTAAAGCCCCTAGCAGATAAACTTGGGGGGTCATTGAGTGGTCATGGGAAGCAAAAAGAGCGAACCGCTTTCAAGAGTTCTGTGGGTGGGGTAGGACCAATGATTTGTTATGAATCTGTGTATGGGGAATATGCGACAGGCTATGTACGACACGGCGCCAATGCTTTATTTATCATCACCAACGATGGTTGGTGGGATAATACACCAGGACATCTTCAACATTTAAAATTTGCAAGTCTGAGAGCTATAGAAACAAGAAGAGCCATTGCTCGCTCAGCGAATACAGGCATCTCTTGCTTTATCAATCAGAGAGGAGACATTCTGCAAGCCACTAATTATGGAGAAGCAACAGCTATCAGCGGGAAGATACCAATGAACAATACTTATACTTTTTACGTGAAATGGGGAGATGTTATTGGTAGAGTAGCTGTTTTCTTAACACTTTTATTATTGTTAAATAGTTTTGTGAAAAGTAAAATGAAGACGTAAACAAAGCGGTTGTTAAGAACTTCACGAAAATGTCATGAATTTTGCATTTTTATAAACACTTGTTAAAATATGTTAATATTTAATTCGTTTGTTAGTAGTCGGTCGGAAAAAGGGAAGCAATGAAGTTGTTTAAAAATGAATTGATGCATTATTTGCAAGTCATTGATCCTTAGCTACTTCAGCTTTTTTGATTCCCGTAGCTAAGGCTACGAAAATAAAAAAGAGCTTCGTCCTAAGAATCAAGCACTTACAACTAATTGCAGAATACATTCTTAAACAACTTCTATTTTTGTCCGATTACTTAGAAGATAAATATTCAAAACAAGAACAATCCATGAAGATCCAAACATTAAATTTCTTATTAATTTTATTCCTATCAAGCCTAGTTGCTTGTGTTTCCCCTCAACAATATGATGCTTTATTGCAAGAAAACGATTTTCTAGAAGAAGAGAATAATGTACTGAGAGAAGAAGTAGCAATTAAAGAGAAAGATAATATAGTAGAAACTAAATTAGAGGCAGACGTTATTCGCTTAGAAAGAGATTTAAAAGAAGCGCAAAATCGCTATACCACCTTAGAAAAGACCTATAAAGCCTTGTCTACTAAATACGGCTTAGTGTTACAAGATAAAGGTGGCAATAGTCAATTGAGTAGCATAGAATGCCAAGCGGAATTGGAGAATATGAAAATGACGATGGATAAACAGAATAGACAAATGCGTATTATCGAACTCACCCTTCAAGAGCGGGAAACGCAAATAAAAGATTTAGAACGTTTATTACATACTAGTCAATATAGTAATTAAAAAGACCGCTTTGCAGCCAGATCGCTTCGCTGTCAGAAGCGTATGGAGGTCAACATCAAGCGTCTGACTTCAGACAGTTCTGGAGGAAACGGTCTCACCTCTGACATCTTTTTAACATATGATATTACTCACAGGTGCATCAGGATTTATAGGAAGTTGTTTACTCGCCCACCTTAATGATATTGGAAAGGACCAAATTGTTATCGCTGATGAATTTGAGAGGAAATCTAAGCAACAGAATGTACACGGTAAGCGATACATTACTAAAGTACATAGAGATCAATTGTTTGATTGGTTACAGATGAATGGGCATCTAATCAAGGAGGTCTATCATCTAGGAGCAAGAACAGATACGACGGAACGGAATCATCAAATATTTCATCAACTTAACTTATCTTATTCTAAGAAAATCTGGCGATTTTGTGCCGATTTCCAAATACCTTTGGTCTATGCCTCTAGTGCAGCTACCTATGGCTTGGGTCAGCTAGGGTTTAAAGAGCATCATCATATACTTGAAGCACTTCAACCTTTGAATCCATATGCCATCTCAAAAAATAATTTTGATAGATGGGCCTTAGCGCAAGAAAAAGCCCCGCCAGCTTGGTACGGGCTTAAATTTTTCAATGTATATGGCCCAAATGAGTTTCATAAAGGCAGAATGGCTTCGGTGGTATTTCATGCTTTTAAACAGATAAAAGCAACAGGGACAATGAAACTATTTCGATCCCACCACCCAGATTTTGCAGATGGGGCCCAATCGAGAGATTTTATTTATGTAAAAGATGTTGTATCCCTATGCCGTTATTTTATGGAGGATGTACCCCAAAGTGGCTTATATAATGTAGGTACAGGTAAAGCACGAAGTTTTCAGGATTTGGTGAAGGCAACGTTCAAGGCAATGAATGTTCCTGTGAATATTCAATTCATAGATACGCCCTTGGATATACGAAATACTTACCAATATTTTACGGAAGCAGATATAGAGAAGACGATCGCTAGTGGCTATAAACAGCTTTTTTGGAGCTTGGAAGATGGGGTAGCAGACTATGTACTGAATTATTTGGAGAAGAGTAGTGGGAAGTAAGGCAGATTGTTAATCCGCTGTAATTATTTAAGCGGATTAACAATCCGCTTAACGTACAAGAAAAAGAGGGTGTATCTTGATAGATACACCCTCTTTTTTTAAGAAACTAAAGCTGATTAGTAGTTAATACCAAGTGCTTGTAAAGTTTCAATATTCAAGTTACCTAAAGGAAGACCTTTATCAGTTTGGAACTGTTGTAAAGCAGTTTGAGTTCTTAAACCCAAAACACCATCAACAACACCTGCATTGTAACCTAAATCATTTAATGCTTTTTGAAGCGCTCTTACTGTAGAAGTAGAAGTCTTAGAAGCACAAAGAATTTCAGTCCAAACAGTGTAACCACCTTTGCTGATTAATTTCTTCTCCGTAACAGTCTTATATTCCGCAGGAATAAGTGTTTCTGTCGTAGCTTCTGGAGAAACCAAGATTGTCTTCTTAACAGTCTTGTACTGAGGCTCAACTGGAACTTCAACAGTTCTTGCTGGCTCATCAATTACTCGCTTAGTAACAGTAGTATATTTAGCAGGAATAACAGTCTCAGTAGTCTGAGCTGGAGTAGCTAATACTTTATAGCTTTCTGTTCTGTACTTAGCAGGGATTTCTTCGTAACAAGCTATGTAACAGTCTTCTGGATTATCAGAAAAACAGTTAGGATCTTTCTTCTTCTTTACCCACTGGCCTCTAGCTTCAGAAACCAATACTTGACGAGATTCTGTCTTGTATTGAGCAGGAATAGTTCTTACTTTAACTTTTTCAGACTCTACCATTACTTGCTCAGTAATAGTCTTGTAAGTAGCAGGAATCACTTTTAAATCAGTTCTTCCTTCCTTCACCATGATCGTTTCTGTCTGTGTTTCGTACTGAGCTGGAACCTTAGACAACTTAGTTGACTGCTCCTTAACTAATACTTGAGTGCTTACAGTTTCGTAAACATCAGGAATCTTACACTTAGCATAGCATTTACCAAATTCATTTGTTGGTGGCAAATCTCCAAAAGGAATATCACCTTGAGCAAATGTGTTAACACTTGTAAATACAAAAGCAAATGCGAATAGCACACATAGGGTCAAATTTCGCTTCATCTTATCGATATTTTTTTATTAAAGAATAATTAGAAATATACATTATAAAGACGGTGTTTTTGGAGAGAGTCACAAGTTTCTGCAACTATATATAAATGTGTGTTTTCTCTATATAATACTCCCAAAAGTAACTCTGGCATAATGTTTTTTCGATATCGCCACAAAGTTATCTATTATTCCATTTATTCAAAGGAAAAACAAACATTATTTTTTTATGCAACTATACTACTTCTTGTAATTGAAATGTTATTTTGTTATAGCAGATTGTCTTGGTATAGATTTTTAATGTTATTAAGTAGGATTGCTATATATTTCCGCTGAAAGGACAGTTTTAAATATATTATTACAAGTATTAATATGAATTCTATTGTAATATGAATATTGTATTAATTTTTAAAGTATAATGAATATAAAAATTTTATTAAATACTAAATACTATATCCGTACTAGGATCTGTTAAAATAGTAGTTGATAGGCGAAAAAAGAATAAGCTTAAAAGCTAATTAGATTGGTGAGATTTTAATAGATAGGAGCTGTTTTTGGACCCTAAATTACATTCTTAAACAACCTCAGTTTTTTTAACTGGAAAAACAATTTTTTTAGAACAGAAAAAAAATAGATCACATAGTTTATCTATGTGATCTATTTAATAGAGATCAAGCCAATTATATTGTTAATACCTTAATCTGGCTTTATTAATTCAAGGAATAGATTACCATCTTTATCTAAAGAAGTTGATATTTTTCCTAGATTTACTTTACTACCTCCTAGCATGGACATTAATGCTTCATTATTCACAGGAATAATAGCGCTATTTCCTGATGCTGCTTCGTTTTCTATTTGATCTAATACGGAAGCTTCTTCGGCGACGACTTCAGCTTCCGCGGGTGCTTCTGCTTCGACTTCAACAGTTTCTTCGGCGACGACTTCTGCTTCCGCAGGTGCTTCTGCATCGACTTCAACAGCTTCTTCGGCGACTACCTCAGCTTCCGCCGGTGCTTCTGCATCGACTTCAACAGCTTCTTCAGCGACGACTTCAGCTTCCGCTGGTGCTTCTGCATCGACTTCAACAGCTTCTTCGGCGACGACTTCTGCTTCCGCAGGTGCTTCTGCTTCGACTTCAACAGTTTCTTCGGCGACTACCTCAGCTTCCGCCGGTGCTTCTGCTTCGACTTCAATAGCTTCTTCGGCGACTACCTCAGCTTCCGCCGGTGCTTCTGCCTCGACTTCAACAGTTTCTTCAGCGACCACTTCTGCTTCCGCCGGTGCTTCTGCCTCCACTTCGACAGTTTCTTCAGCGACCACTTCTGCTTCTGCCGGTGCTTCTGCCTCTACTTCAACAGCTTCTTCGGCGACTACTTCTGCTTCCGCCGGTGCTTCTGCCTTCACTTCGACAGTTTCTTCAGCGACTACTTCTGCTTCCGCCGGTGCTTCTGCTTCGACTTCAACAGCTTCTTCAGCGACCACTTCTGCTTCTGCCTCTACTTCAACAGTTTCTTCAGCGACTACTTCTGCTTCCGCCGGTGTTTCTGCCTCCACTTCGACAGTTTCTTCAGCGACCACTTCTGCTTCTGCAGGTGCTTCTGCCTCTACTTCAACAGTTTCTTCGGCGACGACTTCAGCTTCTGCAGGTGCTTCTGCCTCTACTTCGACAGTTTCTTCAGCGACGACTTCAGCTTCTGCAGGTGCTTCTGCCTCTACTTCAACAGTTTCTTCAGCGACGACTTCTGCTTCCGCCGGTGCTTCGACTTCGACAGCTTCTTCCGCGACTACCTCTGCTTCCGCCGGTGCTTCTGCCTGTACTTCGACAACTTCCTCAGCGACTATTGCTGCAATCGGGGTTGCTATTGGAGTGATTTCAGATTCTGTTGGAGTTTCTATCGGTTCGTCCTGCACATAATCAATTCCTATGCTCCAAGAATATAATATACCTTCGTTGTTTGCTACTTGATCTTCTATAATCAAAGTCCAATCACCTTTTACTTTTTTTCCAACAAAAGGAGCCAAAACGCTACTATCATATACTGTTTTGAGTGTATTGGATTCTAAATCTATCCTATTATGTAAATAAACTTCAATACCTGCTGGATTGATTACTTTTGCAATAATATCTCCTAAGGAAGGATGCTCAATGTCTAAACTTATTTGTATGCTTCCAATAGAACCATTTTCATAGAAAGGAATGGTTTCTGTTAATAGGTTGTTGGCGCCATGGATGATGCCTTTTCTTGGTTTTCTCTTTTTAGTCAATTTTATCATAATTCACTGGGTTTAATTCTTGAAATAAGAAAATTAAATGCTGTAATTACTTGTGTTAGAGTAGGGTATCATAAACATAGCATACGTGCCGACCTAGCTTAAGGTTAGTGTTATATGCAATAAATTATAATATTTATTACAAATAAATGATGGAAAGAGTAACTACACGAATAGGAGATAATGGACGTATGATAAGGCATTTGTTTAATAAATAATGATCCAAAATAGAATTAGGATACTTTTATTTATTATTAGGTAGGTTTGAGATAGATTGTGTCAAAAAGTAGGAAAACAAAAAGGCTTGGCAGTTTCAACTGCCAAGCCTTTTGATTGTTTATTAAGAAGCTCAGATTATTTAGATTAACCAAAAATCGCTCCCTTGGGACAATGTCATTGAAATAAAGATTTCAGAATTAGAAGCGGGAACTCCCCCAACCTCCTCTTGCAAAGAGGGGCGACGTTGAATTAGGAATATTTCGTTTTATTATTATAGAGTATTTCGTTTGCATTGGCTGTCAACGTCTTACTACTTCATACTTCATACCTACTACTTCATACTTCACTAAAACTTATTTCGTGCTATTTTTTAATCACCACTGCATTTGGAAAGTCTCGTTTGATATTGTCTAATTTGCGGTTAAACTCTTCTTGGGTTTCATAAGCGAATTGTACGCCGACCTTAGTTAGATCTTTACCATTTTTAACATAGCTATCTCTATAGGCGTCATATCCTTTATCATAGACGTTTTGAATCATTTTGGTGGCATTTGCTTTCTGACCAAATACGCCAATAGATACGATACATTCTCTTTGATTAGGATTGACGGTGATACTTTCCGTATCAATATTATCTTCCTCTTCCTCCGCTTCTTGTTCCATTTGCATATCAATCAAATCTTCTTTAGGGTCTTCTGAGGCATCCTGATCTATTTTCGAAGGTTTTTGATTAATTCTATTATCCACAACAGCAGTGCCTTTCATCTTTGGATAAATAACACAAGTACCAATTCCTGCCAATAAGAGCAGGAGTAGGATGCCAGGTATATATTGATACGTATCCCAGAAACCTTTCTTTATAGGTTTTGATATCGTTTTTTTTGCAGTTGTTACTGTGTTAGCGGCTGTATTGGTCGTATTAGTCGTATTGGTTGGAGATGTCTTTGCCGTGGAACTAGCAGCAGGAACCGCCGCTGTACTTTTATTAGTTGTATTTTCCCTTAATATTGGATAAAAGTTAATAGAAGGTAATCCAAAAGACTCTTTACTAAAATTAGTGACATCTGGAATAAACTGAATATTATCTTCAAAATCTTTGTATAGCCTACCTACTTCCGGTAAAGTAACCATTTCCCGCTTTCCAAGCTGCATTTTCACTTTACTAACAAAAGTATTGATGATCGCGTTGGCATCCTCTGTTCCGATTTGGTGTTTCTCCTTGAGGTATTCAATTAACTTCCCATCATTGGTCAATAAATTAGTATCAAATGCAATTTTCTTAGAAGGAGGGTTTAAAATACCTTGAACATGATCAATCGTTGTGGAGGCATAGGACAGAACAAAATTTCCGAAGCCAGGAATTACCAAATTATTATGTTTATAAAGTAATTCTTTTATATAAGGAGCAATATCAATATCCATAGATTTTTTTGTTAGCGCAATCTGTTTAACAAATCCTAACTGGTTATAAGCAATTAGTTGACAAAATAGACTTGTTTACAAATGCTTCCAAAAATACCATTTTTTTCGGGAAATTATCTACTGATTTTGTTGCAAAATAGAAAATATATATGTCTTGCTAATAGGAGGGCATTATTTTAGTAAACTAATTATCTTTACAACATATAGGACAAATTATTGGTCAGTTTATTGTTGTTCTAAGATAAAAACATTTCTCCAGTTAGTTTTACACTACCTCTATTTGGAGTTCATTTACTTTAAGTAACGACGCAATAATAAGTTGGTCATCTGGACGAGAAGATTTTGTTCTCATGCAGCCCATCCGCTTTGCGGTTCGCAAACGATGTTTGCTCATCTTAAAAAATCCTTGCATAGCCTAGCTACGGAAGTATTTTTTAAGTAGAAGTTGTTTAAGAATGTAATTTAGAGTTCAAAAACCGTAGTGTAAGGTTCTGAGAATTACTTTTTTAAGCCGCATAGCAGCGCTACGGGGCTTAAAAAAGTCATTTTCAGGTTCTTGCAATATGGTTTTTGGGACTGAA
>CALJIY010000232.1 GCA_937973945.1 uncultured Saprospiraceae bacterium
CGTTGCCAAGCAGCTATTGCGGTGGCTAATGTCTGACCGGTGTTTCTTTTCATCCAATTCATAAATTGGACATTAAATTTGAAGGTTTTTCCTATATGCTGGATAAAGAAAAGTCTGACATTTTCTGAGTTCTTATAATTATCTGTAATGACCGTATCTAAGGTCAATTCTTCTTTATTCCAATCAAAATTTGACAGGCTTTTTTTTGTCGTAATTTCTTCTGGTGCGGTACCTGTTTGTAGGTAAAACTCAATTCGCTTAGTAACCTCTATTTTACTACCCGTTCTCTTTAATCCCACTTCTTTGCAAAATGTTTGTAATTCCGCTTTTAGCCAATAAAATGCTATAAAGTCAGTAGGGGAGAGCTGCTTATTTAATTTGGGTCTTTGTTCCATTTTTGATTCGGTATAAACTACGAAAAGCCTATGGCGGTGAAGCTACAAACAAATAATATTTAAACGCATAGGACATCACGGCGAAGCTGTAAATTTCTTTTGAACTACAAAAGATATATGGCGGCTTAGCCGCAAATTTCTTTGAACCACAAAAGAAACAAAAGAAACAAAAGACGAAATAGGCTTTTGTGCTCTTTTGTGCCTTTTGTGGTTTAGAAAAATAGAATGTGACTAAAACTTTGTTTTTCTACAAACTTCTACAAGCCATATTATATTTTAATTATCTTTTTTACTTAGTAGCACTCAAAGAAATACTCGTTACGCGAGAGGCGATATCTTTTGCCTCTGCACTATCTAGATCGTAGTTTAGTAATTTTGCTACCTTCATAATTTGAGGATCAGCAAGCATGAGTTCCAATGGAAAGGTTGATTTGCTTTCTATTGTCACATTTTTGAAACCTGCATCTTTTACATATTGCAAATAATCTTCTAGTGGCTCCGCACCAGACACACAAGCAACATGCCCTACCAATGAATTTTTTATAAAGTCGGGCAACTCTTTTTCTAAAACAACATCGCTTATAGAAAGTTTACCTCCTTCTTTTAATACGCGAAAGGCTTCTTTGTAAACCGCTCCTTTGTTGAGCGATAAATTAATGACACAATTGGAAATTACGTGATTGGCTATCCCGCTTTCAAGTGGCAATTCTTCTATATCTCCCTTTACAAATTCCACATTAGTATACTTCCCTTTCTTTACATTTTTTCTTGCTAAATCAAGCATGTCATCAGATAAATCCACCCCGATAACTTTGCCTTGAGTTCCTACTAAAGGAGAAACAATAAATGCATCAAAACCTGCTCCTGAACCTAAGTCTATAACGGTTTCACCATTTTTAATATGTGCTAATGCGGAGGGATTTCCACAACCTACGCCTAAGTTGGCTCCTTTAGGGACGGCATTCATTTCTTCTTCTGAATAGCCAATAACTTTACCTACTTGTTGAGCATTGTCACTTGGATCACAACAAGCAAATAGCTTGGAGAATAAGCCACTAGAGGTAGATTTTGCGAGTTTGCCATAGCTTTCGACTACGGATTGTTTTACTGAATTTGTATCCATTTTTTTTAATTTTAGTGAATTGGTAACGACGTATGATTAATCACCTAGCTAGGCTTGATTCAACACGGATGACGCGGATGGCACGGATTTTTTAGATCGTGAGCGGCGTTGACGTTACTTAATGACACAAATATCAGCAAGACTTTTTGTTTATCAATTGACCTAGGTCAAGTTCGAGCTATTTTCTTACGGATCCTACTTAGTGTTTCGGGAGTAATTTGTAGGTAAGAAGCTAAATAATTGAGTGGGACTCGTTGTAGCAAGTCTGCTTCCTTTTCCAGAACCTGTTTATATCTTTCGGTGGCAGATAGGTCATTTAAGAACCGATTGTGGCAATCAATAGTAATGTATTCGGCTTCCCCTGCTAATCTTCCGACTTGTTGCCAAAAGAGATTTTTTTTGTATAGTTCTTGTAGGGCGTCATTAGAGATCGTTAATAACCTTGTATCTTCTACTGCCTGTATAGCCACATCACTAGGCTGTTGGGTAATCAAACTCCGATAGGAACAAGTGATGGTATTTTCTTTGCAAAAACAGTTGGTTACCTCTTTACCATCATTTAAATAGTATAACCTAAATAAACCTTTTTCGATAAAACCAATATGTTGACAAACCTTACCTTCTCTTAAAAAATAGTCTCCTGCAGCATACTGTTTGGTTTTGATATAGGGCTTCACCTCTTCAAATACAGCGGCTTGGTAATGGGGGAAATTTTGTAAGTATTTATTGAAGGCTTCCATGATTTTAATTATTTGATCCTTTCTTAGCTTGCATTAAAGTTGTGCGACCGCTTTGCAGTCGGAACGAATTTACTACAAGGTTACGAGCTAACCTAAGGTGACCGCTCTGCGGTCTATCACTCCTCAGTGGTCAAATGAAACGTGTAGCTTGATCGGACTGCTGCACTGCAAGGCTAAGGTAAGGTGACCGCTCTGCGGTCTCTTATTATATGTCGCTGACCGCAGAGCGGTCAAATTACGTTAGCAATATAGTCAAAGTCAAGTGGTTCGACCGCAGAGCGGTCGCACCATCTAAACGATTGAAAATAGATTTTTTAAACGAACCGCGCAATAAAAATAACATAATTTGTATACACATCTTACCGAACGGATTCCCGATGTTTTATCAATATTTCCCATATTGCATAAATGGACTTTAAATTTTTATCTTCAGCATCTGTATTGGTTTTTAGTAAACATCCAATACCCGAGATAGGATCAAAATATAGGAAGGTTAAAATACCTGGATCGCTACCATTATGCCCGATATCACCATTGCCTGTCTTTGCAAAAATATCCCAAAAAATACCACTTCTACCTTCTGTTTCTTGAATGGTAGTAGCCAAGGGCGCTTCTTCATATTGATTCTGCATCATTTGCTTAAATGATTGTGGGGATAAGATGGTACTTTCTCCATAATAGCCTTTAATCATTGCCATTAAATAGGTCGTTAAATCAGCGTTAGAGCTGATTAAGCTACCATCTGGATAGGTCACTAGATCATAGTCGGGGACTGCTTTCCCATTTACATATCGTTTAGCAAATAATTTGGAATTAGTGGTTTCCTTATTCCAGCCAGTCGCCTCCATTTTTAATGGCTGTAGAATGTTCTTGACGACATAGTCATCATATTTTTCTCCTGATACGATTTCAACAATATAGCCTGCTAAGGCAGCACCAATGTTACTATAATCCTCTGTAGTACCTGGTGCCGTTTTATTAAAATTCCTTTTTTTATACCATTTACCCTTTGTCGATAAGGTGTTTTCTAAAAAGGCACCTAAAGAAATGGATTCATTTTTTAGCATCCTTTTGAACTGAATTTTATAGATCAATGGAAGTCCTTTTCTATTTCCTTTAGCATCATCCCTTGATACATAGGATCTAAGGTCATAGTTGAAAGTTCGATCCCTTATGGAAGCGGTATGTGTGGCCAATTGTCTAATTGTAATGGCCTTTTCTGGATGGTAAGGATTGGTAACGTCAAAAGGTAAAATATCATTTACTTTAGTATCTAAGGTCAATTTTCCTTGTTCTACTAATTGCATGATGGAAATGCCAATAAAGGTTTTTGATGTAGATCCTATGTTATGTATGGTGTGTTGGGTATAAGGCGTTTTTTTGTCGATGTCTGCATAACCAAATTCATTTTGGTACAACACTTTATCTTTATTGACAATCGAAATAGCCATACCAGGGATACTGCTGTTTTGGAAGGCGGTGTTTAGTTCTTGACTAAGTTTTTCTGCTGCTGTCTGACTATTTAAGGAGGTAGTAAAACCGCTTAAAAATATAAAGAAACAAAGGATAGGGCTAATCTTATTCATGTCCTGATCTTATTGATTGAAAAATGATAATTTCTTAATCAAAGATACAAGTATATAGATCGTAGATTCCTTAGAAAAAGGTCAACATAAGCAAATTTAAGTTAAAGGGCATGAAAGTTCAGGTGGCTAGTAATTCTACCTTTACACTATTGGATATTGCAGTTGTTTGAAAATGAATTGATGCATCATTTCATTGATTCCAGGCATCCCATCCGCAAGCGGTTCATTTCGCTCTGCGAATTCATAGCTTTTTTTATTTCCGTAGCTAAGGCTACAAAAACAAAAAAGAGCTTTTCTCATCAGTTTTGCCTTGATATTATAGCTATGAAGTTGTTTAAAAATGTATAACTGGCTTATTTGCAAGTCATTAACAATCAGGTGCTTATAACTAATATTAGTCTACATTCTTAAACAACTTCTATAAATAGGTTCGACCTTTATCAGCCAATACATTTAATTAATCAAAATTTCTCGAGAAGAAGCATTTACGCCATCACCTCTAGATATGGATATAGAAACATTATACAATCCTGATTCTTGAAATTCGTGTTCTGGATTTTTTTCAGTGGAGGTAGTCCCATCTCCAAAATCCCAAATAAAGTTGACTTTATTACCAATATCTGTGAAAAACTTAACCGTGCATGGTGCAGTACAACCTTCATTTATTACAGTAAAATCTCCATCGAAAAAATGTTCTGTTTTGGGCAAATTAACTATAATTTCCTCTTGGGTAAAGCCTCCTAGAATACCAACGCCTTTTTCTATATTAGAAAATATTTGTTCTGGCTCTGATAGTAGATTGCTAGCGGTCAATTTGTACAAGGTAATGGATTTATAGTAATCAAATAAGTCTTTGCTTACTGATTTGATACTTAGATGTGCTTCTAATACAAAATCTTTGTCGAATGATAAATCTTCATCATACAATCCAAATTCTAATTTATAGGTTTCTCCATTAAAATTTTCATCTGACAAAAAAACATATTCTATAGGGTAGGGCTTTATATCGGTATTTGAAATCATAGCCCCATTATCTGCATTTACATCTTTTGTCACAAAACCAGTATGTGGCAGTTGATAACCATTAAACTCAATCCCTAATCCCTCGTCATGATTACCATTGAGAATATCTATCCATCCATCAATCAAATAGTAATTGGTTTCGTCTTGATTGTCTTTGATTTCAACTTCGAAAGTTCTACAAAGAAACCCTTCATAAATTTTTTCATCAAAATCAATTAAAGTACTATTGAATGGTTTTGGGGTATTGGTCTTGGCCTGTATCGACTCCATGCCTGCACTAATCGCTTCGATCATATAGGTCTTATTGTAGTCAATTTGAAACCCTTTGGCTTCGTAAAGACCTGCGGCTTGGTGCGTTAATTCAACTAGCTGATTACCCGATTCGTCTTTCAAGAAGACTTGAGCATCTTCTATGTTTTTTTGACCACACTGTGTATCTGAGATATGACAGCTTTGACTGAGATGAATACTAGCTCCAGTTTCTGGACTAAGCAATCCATTTACAACGAGATAGTCATCTTTATTTAAATCTGGATAAGGTAATTCTTTGGTACA
>CALJIY010000233.1 GCA_937973945.1 uncultured Saprospiraceae bacterium
CCATTAAATCGAAACTTATAAGCTATATTATCTCCTTTTTGAAAGCCATCAATAATTAGTTCATAAATACCGTTTTCCGTGTCGTCTTTAAATCGACCAGAACCATTCCAGCCATTAAATGTTCCTGCCACCTCTACCCATTCTGTATTCTTATTAAATCTACCTTGCTCTATTTGATAAGATAAGTCCACTTGAAAAATAATACTTATCTGACTACTCCCAGATGTGGCTAAAATACATGGGAATAGAAGGATTATTAAGTGCTTTAATTGTTTATGATTCATAAATCGTAGTCTATTTTATATTTTTTGTTACAAAATACGAATTATTTTTTTTCATAATTCATTCAAAATCAACAATTTAAAATTAGTCTATTAATTAAATGGAAATTTTAATATCAAACTAATAAAAAAAATAGACATAAAATTTTGTGATTTCGTTAGATCGTCTTATATTTGTATTGTTCCTTTCGAGGAACACTATAGCGTGTTTAGAAAACTCCATTGAAGCCTGGCTTCAATGGAGATTTTTTTTGTACCTACCTCAAAATCTTTTCCTATCTAAAAAGGCTTATTCTCTAAGCAAGTGCGTCGTGTTTATTTCTAATCCAGGATAGGTCTTTGGTTCAGGGCTATTCCAATAAATTTCCACCTTTTCAATCTTATCTACTTGTGCTAATCCAAAATGTAATGTTCTTGGTTTTTGCATCCGCTGTCCTCTACCTGCATTTACTTCTTGGGTATATACCTGCCCATCCGCATATACTTTTACGATAGTACCAATTGCCAATTTATTCCTAGATGTACTTTCTAATTGAATAGCAACCCAGTTATTGGGTTTGGCGATATTTTTATATAAGTGAAATCTATTTTCTCCGCCAATTGCTACATCCAATTGTCCATCATTATTATAATCTACATAACACAAATCATAATTTAGATTCACTCGATCTAGTCCTGAATCAATCGTATTTAACTTAAAGGAATGATCAGACTGTTGCAGGTATACATCAACATATCTACAGCCATAATAAGCCGTGGTTATTAAATCTACTAATCCATCATTGTTTAAATCACCAAAGGCTGCTCCAGCATGAGTCTCTTCATAATGAATACCAGATTGATTCGTAATATCTGTAAATTGTCCCTTATCATTTCTAAATAAAGTCGTTCCTCTATGTCCTTTGGATGCTACTAGCCAAGGATGTGCTAATTGTGGTAATAATAGGTCAAAATCCCCATCATTATCGTAGTCATACCAATCTATTCCTGTGCCGTGGTTAAATGCCTTTCGAGACTGACCGCTAGGCTTAGGGGCTTTACTTTTTCTAAATCGTCCATTTCCTTTATTGATATACAACTCATCTTCTTCTAGGAAGTAATTCGTAATATACAAGTCTGAATCTCCATCCATATCGATATCTGTAAACTGCACTGCCCTACTCCGTTTATTTTTATTGCGATTTGGTACATGGGTCTTCTCTTCAGATGCCATACAAGCTTTCTTATATGGGAAATTGTAGCCTTTTTTATGTCTTCGATATAAACGCTTGGTGACATCTTTAAAGCCTAATTGTCCATCATTGAGCAACAAGTAATTGGGGGAAGGAATGGGATATTTTTCAATTAATTGAGTAATGGCGATATCAGGAAAACCATCCTTATTAATATCTGCAATACTAAAGGCACTTAAGGCTGGAAAAGGAGGCAAAGATAACTTATTGAGCGTCCATTGTCCTGTACCATCATTAAGATAAAGACTACTTTTTTTTGTGCCTAAAAATAGAATATCTTGATTCCCATCATTATCCATATCAATGAAACAAGCGCCTCTTAATTGTTGTCTTGAGGAGGACTTTAATCGTTTTGAAATATCAACAAAATGTCCCTCTTTATTTTTAAATAGTTTTTTACCGACTAATAGATCGATCCATCCATCTTGGTCAATATCCGCCCATGCTACGGAGGAACTTCGAAGGTTCAAAGGTAAGCCTGCCTGCACTGTTATATCTTCAAGTAAAGGCATTTCTTTTGGCGCAACATCCATCACGATGTCCATTGAAATTGGGCTATTTTCTTTTAGCCAATCTGAACTATCCTGCATCAATAAATAGGTAGGATAATAATTACCTCCATCTTTAGATTCACAAAATTCTGGTAAAAAGGTAGTGTCTTGTCTTCCTCCAAAATTGCCTTCAAAGTCTTTTAGGACTACAAAAAATTGATCGTTCTCCATCAATACTTCTTTAGATAAGGAAACAACGATTAATTCTTCCCCTTCTTTTTTTTTATCTATTGGTATGGGGGGATGAATTTTCTTTTTTAAAAAGGGTAAGTAGCTACCGCCTTCATGACCAAATAATTGTAGAATGCAAGTGCCTGGCGCACCATCTAAATATAGGTTAATTTGCTTTAATACGCCTGGTCTTTTAGGGGTGATTCTGGTTATTTGTTGGGGGTATTCGTTGGAAAGTACGCTTCTACAGCTGTCCAGATTATGGTAGGTAGAGAGGGTGTCTGTTTGTGCTTGAATACTTGGTAAATATAACAGAAAGGAAAGTATAAGGAGCTTGCTTATTTGTAAGCTGATGGTCATGTGTCTATTTGTTGCTTTATGGCTAAGTTCAGCCCAGTAGAGACTGTTCAATAAAATTATGTCAATAACAAAACGACCGCTTTATATAAAACTGGTTGTCAACGTTTTGTGAGTTTGATACTTGATATTCTTTCCAAAAATAGAAAAAAGAAAGCATAGAGATCACAAAGACTGAAAAATACTTAATATGCCATAAGGTTCCATTTTAGCCTAGTCAATTCTCATCATTTACAGCAACTGCAATTTTAGAATCCGCCGTACCATAGTATAAAAACCACTTATTCTTAAAATGGACTAAACCTTCGACAAAACAAACTTCATTTACTTCTCCTATTTTTTCATAGTCCTTATCGGGATGGATGAAATAGCTTTCCGTTCGATCAATCAATTTATGAGGAGCATTCTTGTCGAATAACGCCTGACCAGCTGCATAGGTGAATTTCGACAAATTGGGATCATTAAAGTTGGCGGCATTACTACTGTTGTAGATTAATAAAATTCCTTCTTCTTTATACAAAGCATAAGGACCGGGTTCTACTAATCTACTATCAAAATAGCCCGCTCGTGGATGCAGCACAGAAATCATTTTCTTATTTTCTGCATTTTCACTAATCGTCCAATTGATCAAATCATCTGAGCTGGCTAAAAAAAGATTGGTGTCTCCAAAATACATCCAGTACTTTCCGTTTATCTTTTTTGCAATACTCTTCCCATCTTTGGATTCCACAATGATAGCTCCAGACTTAGACCAGTTGTCTCTATATTTTTCGTCTTTAAATACCAATCCATGTTTGGTCCAATTCATCAAATCAGTTGAAGAAGCAATCCCTAATCTAGCTGTTTTTCCGTCATAAGCAGTATAGGTCATGATGTATCTACTATCTACACTCTCCACAATCCTAGGGTCTTCTACTCCATCAAAGTAACAGTTGTGACAATCTTCTGTAATTTTATCCCCCGAAAGTTTCTTATAATTCCACTCATAGG
This sequence comes from uncultured Saprospiraceae bacterium, assembly GCA_937973945.1. GTDB lineage: Bacteria > Bacteroidota > Bacteroidia > Chitinophagales > Saprospiraceae > JAFMDF01. The sequence goes on from CALJIY010000233.1 coordinate 3,583, forward strand.
CTTTCATAAAATCATTATCCGGATAAAAAACAGGTGCTGGAGACTTCTTAAAATGCAAGCCATCTGAACTAGTGGCTAAGCCAATTCTAGAAGTACCATTTAAATCCTGCGCTCTGTAAAACAAATATACTTGATCTCCTTTAACTACTGCAGATGGATTGAGTACATTCCTTTCTTCCCAATTCATCTGTCTTTTAGAAATCGGACATTCGAATGTCAAATCTGGTGTGGGATGTAAAATAGGATTAATGCTATCTGCTTTCACAAAACTGGCAAATGCCCATTGTTTTTCAGCACTCACAATTCGATTCTGCTTCAATTCATTCTCCTTACATCCCAAAAATAAAAATAGAACTCCTGCAATTATTAGCTTATTCATTTTGTAATTTAGAAATGATCCTATAGAAGTTGTTTAAAATTATCACTCTAAGGTACTCATTATTTTATTCGATATAAGTGGAATCAAATCATTTGGAATATCATGCCCCATATTCTCTACCCATAAGCTATCTACGTTGGGTATTAAACTTACACACTTTTTACCATGTGCTATTGGAATAAACGGATCCATTACGCCATGAATAATAAGTGTCGGTAAGTTCAGCTCTTTAAACTTGTCATATCTAGACCCGGATTTAGATACAGCTGCCTGATGTTGCCTCGATACATTAGGATTATAACCTTTCCTTTTGCGAATGTTATATAAGACTTGTTCTGATAATTCTTTTATGTTTAGATTTTGAGCAGTCTCCCCCATTAAAATAATTCTACTGGCAAGATGCAATTTAATCATATTTGTCTCCGAAGAGAAGATGCTGTATTTTATGGCAACTTTTATTAAGTCCACAGCTACCTCTGAAGAAATAGGAGGAAGTTCTTCGTCAAAAATATTTCCTGATGACATAACAGAGGTTAATGACTGTACTCTATGAGGAAAATCAATTGCTAATTGTTGAGCAATCATTCCGCCCATCGAAACACCTATAATATTGGCCTTCTCTACCTCAAGTGCATCCAAAATAGAGACACCATCATTTGCCATATCAGAAAGTGAATAAGGCGCTTCTTTATCATAATCTTCCAACCAATCAGATAAACCAGTCCCTCTGTGGTCATATCTAATTACTTGGTATCCAGCATCTGTAAATGATTGTATGAATTGCGGAGGCCAACCCAAGGCGTCATTTGAAATACCCATAATCAATAATATAACTCCTTTAGGGGATTCTTGCGATAGTATACTTTCATACCAAATCTTTACTCCTTGTGAAATGACAGTTCCAGTTTTTCCTTTTACTAGCTCAGGTATTGGATTCGCTAATACTTCTTCTATGATTTCATCTGTATCATTAGGTAATACTGGACCAGAATTAAAAATATAAAATGAACCTACAATAATTAAACACAGGATTAGGATACTACTATATTTTAGGATTTTTTTTAATGATTTCATAATTTTTAGTTTTTATTCCTTTATAGAATCTGATTCTTCCTTCCGATTTTCTGTTAACTCAATAGGCTCTTTTTCGGAGTCCCTTTTATTCTTTATTTGAGGAATCGGAACACCACCACTTAGCCCGATTCCGAGACCGGCCAAAAATATTAGGCATATAAATACCATTAGCCTGAGCGCTTTCTTCATTTTTTTCATCTAAAAAATTAAATCTTACCCATTGCATGCCTTAGGAATGATGAAATAATAAATTACCTATAAATTGATTTGCTGAATAATACTCGGATTGAATATTATTTTATGAAGGGGGAGGGGTATTCATCTAGAGAAGAGGAGCGAACTATTTTAAATAATAATTTCATGGAAGAAAAACTATAGCTAAGATTCTTCTGTAGGATAGCTTTATATTGTACGGCTATAGTTTTTTTGAAGTGTAATAAGGCGTATGAATCATAGGGTTTTACATCAAATTGAATCCCTGTTAATGGTATCGCTAAATGATCATTTGTAAAGGTATTTAGATGGAGACCAACTTGAAAACTTCTTGATTCGACTAATTCTGTTGTATTAGACCCCTGCAAGGAATCTTGTATGTTTTTATTAAATCCAGAAAATGCAAATACACTAAAAATAAAGGCAACTTGGAGTACCCAAAATTGAACGGTATTTTGATTGTATTTGAATTTTGTCTTTTTCATTACCTTAAAGGTATATTATTTTTGAGATGTATTCTAGTAGAAGTTGTTCAAGATTGTATTTCATAAAATTATTTCAATCAAATTTCCTTTTCAAAAATTAATTCGAAACTCCGCTAACTAACCTGCGCAATATAATAATCCAATCCATGATGCTCAAAGCCCATATTTTGAGCCTTCAACAAATAAGTCAAGGCCTCTTGATCATCCCCTAATTCTTTTTTCAGTAAACCCAAACAAAAGTAGGTCTTAGGATAATCTTGATTCAATGCCAATGCATGGTTTAGATCTCGTTTTGCTAAGTCCAATCGTTCTAGTTTGATCAGCGCATAAGCTCTATTCACCATAGATTGATAAAAATCTGGATTATGAATAATGCCTTTAGAAAAAGCAACCACCGCTTCTTCATAATCCGCTTGATGGGTATGACATAAGCCTTTTTTATCGTGTAACAAAGGATTTTTAAAATCTAAATACACCGCTCGATCATAGGCTTGAAGGGCATTCTCGTATTGTTTCTGCTCCATTTTTATCTCCGCAATGAGACTAAAATCAGGGCTCTTTAATTCTGTCTCTCCAAAATATCGATAAAAAGTTTCTTCCGCTTCCTCTAACTGGCGGGTATGCATGAGCGATTCGATGTAAATGCGTTGTGTTTCTACGCTTGGCAAACCTGCTACCGCATCATTTTTTAATAGACTTAAGACTTTTTCATAATGTCCTAATCGATATTCGCTCAATGCTTCTTGCTGATTGGCTGTTAATTTATTTTGTTGCAGTAATCGCTTTAATTGATAGCCATCGTTATATACGATATTCCCATTATGAGTCACCAAAGGCTTATCATGGGGAATGATATTACTTATAAAATCCCATAAAGCAGAAACGATTAAAAAAAATGCTACCGCTATGCCATATTCCCCACCTTGCCAATGTTGGACTAGGTAGATCATTCCAAGACCTATTAGCAAACTTGCCAAAGGCCCACCCAGTATGATTAAAAAGTTCTGTATAAATGTAGTGACGCCTTTATGCAAACAAAGCCCCGAATTCCAATTAAAAATATTGAAGGTGAAAAAAGTGGTCAATCTGCCCAACTTTATCCCTTTACTTTTAGTTAAGTTCTCGTAGGACCCTACGCAAATGATGACTTCTTCTTTGGTAAATAATAAAGAAGGAATGGCATGCCCCAATTCGTGGATGAGCACGGTAATAGAGCGGGTCATCAACACGATTGCAATGGCTACTATCGCTATAAAGATTCCTGTCAACATATTTTTTTACTTTTGTGGTTAAGAGGCAGCATTGGCTAAAGCCACTGAAAAGTTATCTTTTGTATTTCAAAAAATTACACACTTTCTTAAAACAAACATCTGGTCCAATCAATAGACATACAACAATTCTGGTCTACACACAAAGATACACCTCTTTTTGATGTGCGTACGCCAGCGGAATACGCTAAAGGACATATTCCGAACGCTATCAATTTGCCTTTATTTTCTGACGAGGAACGAGTGGTGGTAGGGACAATCTATAAGCAACAAAATCCGCAGGAGGCGCTGCTGAAAGGCTTAGAATTCGTAGGGCCCAAAATGAGACCTTTAATAGAGCAGGTACAAAGAGCCACTGACCAAACTTCCATAGCAGTACATTGTTGGAGAGGCGGCAAAAGAAGCGGCAGCACAGGCTGGCTACTCGGAATGGCTGGCTATCAGGTGCATACGCTACAAGGAGGCTATAAAGCATATCGAACCTTTATTTTAGAGCAATTGGCTACCTTACCTTTGAAATTAGTGGTATTAGGAGGAAAAACAGGTTGCGGTAAGACGAAAATCCTTCATGCCCTAGCAGATCAAGGAGAACAAATTATTGATCTGGAAGGGCTCGCCAATCATATGGGCTCTGCCTTTGGCTTCATTGGACAGGCGGAGCAACCTACTACAGAACAATTCGAAAATAATTTATACCAATATATCCAAAGCTTAGATCTTACTAAAAGAATCTGGATTGAAAATGAAAGTAAAGGTATTGGTAAAGTATTCCTGCCAACTGGATTTTGGAAGATTCTAAAAGCCGCTCCTTTAATTAATATTGAACTACCTCTTTCTGAACGAATTACGAATATCATCGAAGACTATACATCGGAAAATATAGCTGCCCTAAAATCGGGTTTTGATAAGATCCAAAAAAGATTAGGTGGTCAGCGGTATCAACAGGCTATTTCATTGTTGGATCAGAATGATATTAAAGGAGCTGCTGAAATTGCACTCGCTTATTATGATAAGTCCTACCAATTTATGTTGGATAAAAATGAGACGGCTATTATCCATCGCCTACAATTCGAAGGGAAGAATACGATGGATATTGCTGCTGAAATAATTTCTTTTGCGGCTGTGTTATAAAACGACTTCATTAAAAGAATTAACTTTGCTGCCATAACAAAACACATGGACTATAAACTCACAGAATACAGCCACGGCGCAGGCTGCGGCTGCAAAATTTCGCCCAAAGTATTAGATAGCATTTTAAAAAAGCAAAACCCCGCTATCCAATTTCCAAACTTACTAGTCGGCAATGAAGAACGAGATGATGCGGCCGTCATGGATTTAGGAGATGGTACGGCTATTGTCAGCACCACCGACTTTTTCATGCCCATCGTGGATGATGCGGAAGATTTTGGAAAGATTGCCTCTGTCAATGCCATCAGTGATATTTATGCGATGGGAGGCACACCACTAATGGCGATTGCGATATTGGGTTGGCCGATAAATGACATCCCAGCTGAGGTAGCCAATCAAGTAATTGAAGGCGCAAGGAAGGCCTGTGCAGCTGCGGGTATTCCTTTGGCAGGCGGACATAGTATTGATAGTCCCGAACCTATTTTTGGCTTGGCGGTGACTGGTCGAGTCGCTAAAGATCAATTAAAAAAGAATGGCGGGGCTACACTAGATTGCCAGTTATTTTTAACCAAACCACTAGGTGTTGGTATTTTGTCAACTGCTCAAAAGCAAAAGAAATTACGACCAGCAGATCAGACGATAGCTAGAGATTCTATGGTTCAGTTAAATAAAATCGGAACTGTTTTCGCAAAATTACCCTATGTAAAAGCTATGACGGATGTCACTGGTTTTGGCTTATTAGGACACCTGTCTGAAATGTGTGAAGCTAGTGATCTGAGTGCCGTCGTTCAATTAGATAAAGTGCCTTTATTAGATAAAGCGATGATCGATCATTATTTAGCCGCAGGTTGTGTCCCCGGTGGAACAAAGCGAAACTATGCTAGCTATGGACATAAAATTGCACCAATATCTGATTATCAACGGAATATATTGTGTGATCCTCAAACTAGTGGCGGCTTGCTAGTAGCAGTGGAGTCCATTCATGTGGATAATTTTAAAGGCGTTTTATTAGAAAATGATTTATCTTTGGATGCTTTAGGCCACTTTGTAAAACGAGCAGATTTTTTAGTAAAAGTTCTATAGAAATTACTTAACAATGCGAATAACGGACTAAAATAAAATATTAGAAATCAATTCCATTAATTGACTCCCATAAGTTTAATTTGATAAAAAGGAGCGTAGCTTCGACTCTGTCTGTAGAAAAATAATTGGCAAGGTTACACGAGGAGCGTAGCTTCGACCCTGTAAAATGCTCACAGGGTCGAAGCTACGCTCCTTAAGGACACTTAACAGTAGCATTTCTACAGACAGGGCCGAGGCTAAAGCCCCTAATTTATAATGCGAATTTAGCTTGCATTAACAGAAAAAACATGATAAAAATAGACGGTAAAGAATTAGCCAAAACCATCAAAGCAGAAATTGCTGTAGAAGTAGCAGCACAAAAAGCAGCAGGCGGCAAAACACCTCACCTAGCAGCCGTATTAGTGGGCGCAGATCCAGCGAGTCAAGTATATGTGCGAAACAAAGTAATTGCTTGCGAAAAGGTAGGGTTCACCTCTACTTTAATAGAGAAAGAGGCCAGTACGACAGAGGAAGAATTATTAGCAATCGTAGCAGAATTGAACAGAGATGAAGACATTGATGGTTTCATAGTGCAGCTACCGCTACCAAAGCATATTAATGAAGAGGCCGTCACCTTAGCGATCAAGCCTAGCAAAGATGTTGATGGTTTTCATCCGATCAACTTTGGACGGATGGCATTAGGCTTACCTTGCTACCTACCAGCTACTCCTTTTGGGATTATGCAAATGTTGGAGCGGTATAATATTGAGACTTCTGGAAAACATTGTGTGATCTTAGGCCGAAGTAATATCGTAGGTACGCCGATGAGTGTCTTATTATCTAGAAAAGCAAAAGTTGGTAATTGCACCGTTACCCTAACGCATAGCCGAACGCAGAATATAAAGGAGGAAACCAAGCGAGCAGATATTATTATTGCCGCTATCGGTATCCCGAATTTTGTGACCGCTGATATGGTCAAAGAGGGAGTAGTCGTGATAGATGTAGGCATCAATCGAGTCGATGATGCAAGCAGAAAAAGAGGCTATCGACTAGTAGGCGACGTTGATTATGAGCAAGTTGCCCCAAAATCTAGCTATATTACGCCCGTTCCTGGTGGCGTTGGCCCAATGACAATTACTTCTTTGTTGATGAATACCTTGAAGTCTAGTCGGCGGGAGGTGTATGGGTAATTGTAGTTAAACTATAGACTTGGGAAGTTTTAAAAACTTCCCAAGTCTAAACAAGTCTAGTTTTATTAACTTCTTCTTTTCAAATGATCAACTGGCAGTCCATTTACAAGCTAATTTTTACCCTAAGCTTATGCTTATGCCTCATCGGCTGCTGGACGCCTGACGCCCCTACCCCACCAATTGACACTACTCGAGATCGCTTAACAGAAAAATATACGCCTAGTGATGAATTCTTCTTACAGCGGTCTTTCCCTGACCTAGCTTTTGATGTAAAAGCCTACACGAAAGCATTAGAAACGGCAAAGGAAAGAGCCACTCCTAGACAAAATGGTTACGAAAATTTTGATAAAGAATGGACCATAGAAGGGCCTGGCAATTTAGGCGCTAGGATCAATACCGTAGCCTATCATCCTGAAGATACTGATATTATTTTAGCGGGTTTTTCGTCAGGAGGAATTTTTAAAACGACAGATGGCGGGCTGAATTGGAAACCTGTTTTTGACGAACAGCTATTTTTGGCTATTGGAGCGATTGCCTTTGATCCATTACAACCCAATGTGGTGTATGCTGGAACAGGAGATCCTAATATTTCTGGATTTCCTTTTCTTGGAGATGGTATTTATAAAAGTGTCGATGCAGGAGACAGTTGGTCGTATATAGGACTTAAAGAAACTAGAATTATTTCTAGAATCATCGTACATCCCAACAATAGTGAAATTTTATTTGTCGCCGCTATGGGTTTACCTTTTTTACCCAATACCAATAAAGGTTTATACAAATCTGTCGATGGAGGAATTACTTGGCAACAAGTATTATTCCTAGGAGAGGAGACTGGTGTGATTGACGTTGTGCTAGATGCACAAAATCCTGAATTCATTTATGCAGCAGGTTGGGATCGACTTCGAAATAGTAAATTTTCTCAGACCGCTGGCTTTGGTGCAAAAATTCATAGAAGCACAGATGGTGGCCAAACTTGGCAGGCACTCTCGCATATTCTACCGCAAGGTAAACAAAGTCGAATCGGGCTAGCCACATCTCAAGATGCGGTATTTACGGTGTATGTAGATAGTCTCCATAATTTGAATGGGGTCTATCGGTCCTTCGATCAAGGAAGTACTTGGGAGGAAATACCCACAGATGTGTCCGTCGCTAGTTCCTTGAGAGGTTTTGGTTGGTATTTTGGACAGATTCGAGTAAACCCAATGGACAAAAATGATATATCTGTCTTAGGTATAACAACTTACCGAACTAAAAATGGCGGCTTCAACTGGGACGTTTTATCTCGAAATGCAGGAATTGGCATCCACGTAGATCATCATGACCTAGTCTATCATCCCTCTGGAAAAATGTTATTAGCTACCGATGGTGGTTTATATGAATCCGAAGATCAAGGAGTATTATGGTCAGATATTGAAAACATCCCTGCTAGTCAAGCTTATAGAGTCGCTTTTAATCCACATGTTCCCGAAGCCTATTATGCTGGCTTCCAAGATAATGGCTCGGCAGCAGGCAATGCTGCGACTATTAATAACTGGGAAAAATATAGGGGCTCGGATGGCTTTCAAACAGTCTTCCATCCAACAGAACCCAATATATTTTATGCTGAAAGTCAACGAGGAAATATTCAAGTGACACAAGATGGTGGCGCATCCTGGAGGGGGGCTACCGATGGTATAGCCACAGGCGATCGTAGAGGTTGGGATATGCCTTATATCATGAGCACGCATAATCCATCTGTCCTATACACAGGGACACATCGCGTATATAAAAGTACCGCAGGAACGATTCCGAATTGGCAAGCCATTAGTGATGATTTAACAGATGGGGAAATTTATGAACGTCCACAATCTATCTCCACACTTAGCCTTTCGTCTATTAATTCATCGCTTTTGTACGTCGGCACGATGGATGCGAATGTGTGGCGAACAAATGATGATGGTGATACTTGGACCTCCATACAAGGTATTTTACCAGAAAGAACGGTCACGGATATTGTGGCTTCTCCTGATAATGAAGATGCCGTATTTGTTGCCTACTCTGGGTACAAAGACAATGATAATACCCCTCGCATTTATTGGTCTAGCAATCGAGGAAATAGTTGGCAAAATATAGCTGGCGATTTACCACAGTTGGCTATTAACGCTATTGTCGTTCCTCAAGGATATAATGATCAAATAATTTTTGTAGCCACAGATGGAGGTGTCTATGGCACATTGGATGGTGGCGTGCATTGGGAACGATTAGGCACCAATATGCCTATCGTCGCTGCATATGATTTAGTATGGAATAGCGGTATTAATACCTTATCGGTTGGCACCTTTGCTAGGTCTATATTATCCTATTCATTGGACGGAATTGTAGAACCACCAAATAATACCTTGTCTTCTCTTAGCACTTTAGCAAATCCAGATCAAGCACTTATTTTATATCCCAATCCAGTTAAAGATGTGTTGAATCTGAGTTTCTACAATCCTAAACCTAATGATTTACTGGCCCTTGCTATCTATAATATAAAGGGGCAGGAAGTGCTACGTTTTAAAAGTTTTGTGCAACAAGAGGCCTTCCTTCAAAAACAGGTTGGTATGCTGAAAGCGGGGATTTATATTTTAAAAATTAGTGGGGAGTACTCTACTCGGTCAGTGCAGTTTGTTAAGATGTGATTTGAATTTTCTTATTTCGCCCCTTTTTGGATTGTGGGAGAAAATCATACATCATATATTATATATCTTACATCATAAATCCACCTAGTTGTGCCTAACTAGCGGATTTATGAAATATGATTTTTGATTTTGCACACACATCACCGCCCATCCACCGCCTCTTTCAAGCCTTCCCCGATCATATTAAAAATCAAGACGGTAAGAAAAATAGCTAAGCCAGGAAATACCGCTAGCCACCAAGCCGATGCTTGCGTACGAGCCTCCTTTAACAAAGACCCCCAAGTAATTTGATCCGATACACCTATTCCCAAATAAGATAACGTTGCTTCTACTAGTATAGCTGCAGCGATCCCAAAGGCAACGGTAATTAACACAGGCCCTAATGCTTTGGGAAGGGCATGTTTTAAGAAAATTCGAGTATGACTAAAACCCATGGCCTTAGCTGCTTGCACATAATCGAGGGTGCGGATTTTTAATAACTCTGCCCGAACAAATCGAGCAATTCCCGTCCACCCAACAATGCCAATGATGAATATTATGGTGAATATGGAAGCCTCCTTAATAACCGCCGTAATAGCCAAAATCAATAGAAGACCAGGAATGCCATTCATAACTTCTACTACCCGCATCACAAGTAGGTCTATTGGCAAGAATATTTTTTTTGATAACAAAGGAAGTTGCTCTAGTGCAAACCCTATTCGATTGAAAACAAATAAGATGATTAATAAAACACCCAATCCCTTTACTATTTCGAGTATAAAAACGCCTTCTGATATGGTATAACTTCTAGTAATAAATCCAAAGTGGACACCTATATATAAACCAAGACTTGTGAAAATCAATCGTACGATAGATATTTGATAGCCCTGATCGCCAAAATAGCCTGCCAACCCACCCAAGCATACGCCAATCAAGCTTGCCAATAACATAGATAAAATGCCAACTAGTAAAGCAGTTTGCAATCCACTAAGCATCCCAGCCGCCACATCATGTCCCAAACTATCTGTTCCTAACCAGTGGTGAAATCTTGAAGAGGCGACCTCCTGCTCGTCAAATGGACTCTTATATTGTCTATTTTTTGGATCTGTGGTATGCGCAGCATAAGGAATTAAAGGATAGATGACTTGTTGATAGTCGAAGGATCGCCAATTATTGGTATGAAAGGGGGGGGACCAAGTCGCTAAGCCTAGATCAACCGCATATTTTTTAAATACGGGAAAATAGCTTTGATTATCCAACTGACAGTAAATAGGTACTTCCCCTGCTATAAAATTACCAAGTACCGCTAAACAAACCGCCAACATTAATCCTCGCACAGACCACTTGGCACTTCTATTTTCAAGAAAACGCTGGCGAATTAAAGACCAATAAGATGTAGGCAGTTGTTTGGACAAGTAAAATGGTTTAATACAAACTAATAATGTAAAAGTAAATACAAAAACTTTGTTTTTGGAGACAAGTTTATCCAAACCACAAAATAGCCTGATAAAAAATTAAGTTGCTGATACCTAAGTTGCCGTATTTTTGTGCTTAGACAAGGCATTTTTTTTCCGCATAGACTGGTTAAAAACTTTGTTTTTTCTACAAACTTCTACAAGTATGCATTACATAGGGCATATAGCAAGAAATCTATATGCTCTTTGTACCTATGTCGTACAATAAAAAAGGCCTCACGTAAACGTAAGGCCTAAAGTTCTTTAATTTTGGATACGGATAAAAGACAGATGAATTATCTTGTCTTTGGTTGTGCTTCTTTTACTAAATCATAGCCAAAGAAACATAGCATTACTGCTAAGAAGCTTAAAATAATCATGGGTTTTGGATTAACATGGGTGAAGAAATATATATTCTAAACAAGATACAATCATTTAAGTAGATTGTCAAATGAATAACGGATCTTGATTTTAGATTATTTTATTTGTGGATATTGGATTTTCAACCAAACTTCTTAATTGTTCCCTTAAGAGTGTTTGACAAATAGAAAATGTACCCAAGCATAACATATTTAATTTTTTGGAATCCGAATTTTATTATCTTTTTCCTCTTTTAATGTCGAAAAAATAAAATTTATTAACGAATAATGCTTTTTTATTTGATAATAATTTCTTTTTCAATATCTTGCGGTTTTCAGCTAATACCTTATAATCATATTGAATTATGTCCGATAAATTGGATAAAATAGACCTTAAGATCTTAAAGATCCTTCAAAAAAATAGTAAAATTACTAATCTTGATCTATCCAAGAAAATAGGATTGTCTCCTGCACCAACATTGGAGCGGGTGAAAAAGCTAGAGAATTCTGGTGTCATTAATAGCTATCATGCCCAAGTGGCTCCATCTGCTATAGGTTTAAATGTAAAAACCTTTGTTTTAGTTTCCTTAGCTTGGCAGAAAGATAATGCCCTGAATAATTTTTTAGATAAGATTAAATCTATCGAAGAAATTACGGAATGCTATATTATAACTGGTGAAGCAGATTTTTTAATCAAAATTATCTGCCAAGACATACCAACCTATGAGCAATTGCTCTTCAAAACGCTTTCTCAAATCGAAGAGATTGAACGTTTAAAGACCTTAATGACGCTTTCAACAGTAAAAGATTCAAAAGTTCTGCCTTTTAAATATAGCTAATTAATATAATATTATTAATTTTGCTATCTAATTACGAAGAAACGACAAAAAAATAAGTCAGTCGATTTTAAAATCTGAGTTATTTTTTTGTTCATATTAAGTTCTCTTTTCTAATTACAACTACCTTAGTTTTAATTCCAATTTCTTTTGAAAATTAGGAGGCTTTCTTAAATAGCTTTAATTAGAGTTATTCAAGGAAGCCTATCTATATTTTCACACCACACCACTTACTTAATAAAATGGTATACAGCACTTACCTGCTGTTGCCCTTAACCCCCATTCGTAAATACGATGGAACTTTTCCTATGGAAAAATGCTATTGTATTTACTTTAGTATTAAGTAAAATTGATGAGATACCCCCTCTTGTTTACACTACTGCTATTCTATAGCCTAAATCATCATGCCCAGTCTCTATCTTGTGGCACGGATAAAATAGCACAACAATTAATTACTAGTAAGTCTGGCTATGCCAAGGAGCAATTAGCATACGAAGCTGCCTATCGCCACAAATTACGCCATCCTAGTCCTAGGAAAAAACAAACGCATGCGCCTTTTCTTTTCCCTGTCGTCATTCATATTATGAATGATTGTTCACCTATTGGTTCGGAGACCAACCCCTCTGAAAGAAAAATAAAGGAAATACTTTCTAGGACCAATGAACGGTTTAGACATAGCTACATGAGTGCTCCTTCTTTTGAGCAGTCAAATTATGGTGTGGACACAGAAATAGAATTTTGTTTAGCTTCCGTAAACCCCGATGGGGATTTTACTACAGGCATTATGCGATATAATGACGCTGAGTATGCTCGAGGATCAATCGCTGAACTATCTCCGCATTTTAGTGAGTCAGTCATATGGAATACTAGTCAATATTTAAATATTTTCCTAGTTGCTGATACAGATGTTGCAGGCGTTTATCTGGGCGGAAGTGAAAGAGATTTCATTATTATCAATAGTAATTTTCTTTGGGATGGCTTATTGACACATGAATTGGGTCATTATTTTTCCCTTAAACATATATTCTCAAATGATACCGACCAAGCATGTCCTTTAAATACGGATTGTTTATTACAAGGAGACTTTGTTTGTGATACCCCGCCAAAAGGGATGGCAGGAAAAAATGGTGGAACCTGCGATATGCCTTCCAATTCTTGTAGTTCGGATGAAGATGATCTAAGTGAAAATAATCCGTATCGCCCTATAACTATGGGGGGATTAGGGGATCAGCCTGATATGCTTAGTAATTATATGGATTATACGGGCGATTGCTGGGCTGCATTTACACAAGGACAAAAAGAGCGCATGCATTTCAATATCGAAGAGCGGCGCATGTCACAGCTAATCAATGCTAGCACCAATTGTACTATTAGTCCACCTACTTATGAAATAGCATTAGAGGGCGTACAAATTCTCGAAGATACCCTTACTGCTATGTGGACCCCAATTGTCACTATCGCTAATAATGGGAATGCTGAAGTCACTAAACTAAAAGTAAATTTTAATGTAGCAACGACTCGTTTCTCCAATGAATATGCCACTAAAATTGAGTCTAATACTATAACGGCTTTAACCTTACCTGCTATAGATTTCCCTAGTGGGCAACAGGAGGTACAGGTAAGTATTGCCCCATCGGATAATGCCATTGATGCCTTTACTGGTAATAATCAAACTTGTCTAAGTATGGATTTTGGAACAGCCGTAGCCTCTTTTAGCTGTCAACCAGTAGTCCTCACCAAAGAAATTGTTGTATGTAATAATGATGCGCTAGTCGAAGGATATAGAGGTCCTGGCATTTTCAGAGATACTTTTGCTATGTCTGATGGCTGTGATTCTATTAGAATACTGGATATAACTGTTTCTTCTGCTAGAATTATTTCAGAAATAGACCGTAGTATATGTGAAGGAGAAAGTTTGACGGGTCGATCCGAAAAAGGATCTTATATTGATATTTTTACGGCTACTACTGGCTGTGATTCTTTAAGAATATTAAATTTAAGCATCTTACCTAGGATCGAACAAACAGTAGCTGTTACTATTTGTAGTGGAGAAAGCTACGAAGGACACCGCACAACTGGAACCTATGTCGACTCACTCATATCTTATAGTGGTTGTGATTCTATCCGAATCGTAAAATTAAGCGTGGAAGATGATGCTAATTGCCTGACCACTAATACAACCGAGGCCCTTATAGCTGCTAACATTATCCTCTACCCTAACCCCGCTACTGAACGATTATACATTCAATCAACTACCCAAGCGCCCATCTCCTACGCAATCTATTCCATTACAGGCGTCCGTATGCAGGAACCTAGTATTTTAGAAGAACGAAATGAAGTAGCCATACAGGCATGGGCTCCGGGGATTTATGTCATACATTTTGCTACTAAAACAGGACATAGTACAAGAAAAATAATCATTGAATAGTCTTTTTTACCGCGGATTCACGGATTGTACTAGGTAAAACATCTAGAATCCGTGAATCCGTGGTATAAAAATGACAACTACATTTCTACTTACCAATACTGGGCTTAATGATACATTCATCAAGCCTACTACCACCATTTTTTATTTACGCCTTTTTACCTGCCTAAAAATATGCTAACATTTTGCAGATAATCTATCTATCCATGTCCAATTTACTGTTGAAAAGAGTATCTTTGCGCGGATTTTAAGGAGAACCTAACCAGCCAAAATAAAGAGACTCAAAAAAAAATTGATAAATCAATTTTGTCTTACTACTAATACAACTTAGCACAAATTAATTATGGATTACACACCTGCCGTTTTGTTATTAGAAGATGGTACCCTCTTTCATGGAATTTCTGCTGGAAAAAAAGGGACTACAGCTGGAGAAATCTGTTTTAATACAGGTATGACAGGCTATCAGGAAGTTTTCACTGATCCTTCCTATTTTGGGCAACTTTTGGTGACTACCAATGCACATATTGGTAACTATGGCACCAAAGCTACAGACACCGAATCTGGAAGCATTAAAATTGCTGGTTTGATTTGTAAAAATTACACAGAGCAATTTTCTCGTCAAGTAGCAGATGAGTCCATCCAAGAATATTTTGAAAGAGAAAACTTGGTGGGCATTTCTGGCGTAGACACAAGAGCCATTGTCCGACACATCAGAAGTAAAGGTGCGATGAATGCCATTATTTCCTCTGAAGAGTTAGACATTCAAAAGCTAAAGCTACAATTAGCGAAGGTCCCCAATATGGATGGTCTGGAGCTAGCTTCTAAAGTCAGTACCAAAGAAGCCTATGTCGTTGGAAAGCCAGACGCCAAATTTAAAATTGCTGCACTAGACTTAGGCATCAAGAAAAACATCTTAGAATGTTTTGTTGCTAGAGATTGCCAAGTGAAAGTTTTTCCAGCAAAAACCAGCTACGACGAACTAAAAGCCTACCAACCAGATGGCTATTTCTTATCCAATGGGCCTGGTGATCCTGCTCCAATGGACTATGCAGTCAATACGGCTAAGGCTATTCTAGCGGACGATCAACCATTGTTTGGCATTTGCTTGGGACATCAAATATTAGCAAGAGCTATTGATATCCCAACTTACAAAATGCATCATGGACATAGAGGGATTAATCATCCTGTGAAAAATCTTATTACTGGTAAATCTGAGATCACTAGTCAAAATCATGGTTTTGGCGTTAGTCCTGAAGCAATCCTTGACAATTATGATAAGGTAGAAATAACGCATACCAATCTAAATGATGATACGATAGAAGGTATCCGCATAAAAGGGAAAAACGCTTTCTCTGTTCAGTATCACCCAGAGGCATCTCCGGGGCCACATGATGCTAGGTATCTTTTCGATTCGTTCTTGGACCTGATGGAAAAACATAGAAATAGCTAAAATATTAAATTTAGTTTCTTTAAGTCCAAATATTTTTCTCAATACTAAGTGGCTTAATTGCCCGTCATTTGAAGTTGTTTAAACAACTTATTAATTCTTTATTAAAAAATCCGATATGAGTTCAATTATTGATATTAGATCTAGAGAAATCTTAGATTCAAGAGGAAATCCTACTGTAGAGGTAGAAGTATTAACAGAAACGGGTTCTTTAGGTAGAGCAGCTGTACCATCTGGAGCTTCAACAGGTAAGTATGAAGCAGTTGAAATGAGAGATGGTGACGACGAGCGATTTATGGGTAAAGGGGTACTAAATGCTTGTAAAAATGTAGAAGATGATATTAGAGAAGCGCTAATAGGTGTCGATATTCATGAGCAAATCTACATTGACAACTTAATGTTAGAATTAGATGGCACAGAGAATAAATCTAAGCTAGGTGCTAATGCTATATTAGGCGTGTCTCTAGCAGTGGCTAAAGCTGCTGCCGAAGAAAGTGGACAACCGCTTTATAGATATGTTGGTGGTGTCAATGCGCATGTATTGCCTGTTCCAATGATGAACATTTTGAATGGTGGTTCTCATGCAGATAATAGCATTGATTTTCAAGAGTTCATGATTATGCCTTTAGGCGCAGACTTCTTTTCAGAAGGTTTGAGAATGGGGGTTGAAGTATTTCATACCCTAAAGACTGTTTTGAAGAAAAAGGGCTATTCTACCAACGTTGGAGATGAAGGTGGTTTTGCTCCAAACATCAAATCTAATGTAGAAGCTATTGAAATTGTATTACAAGCAATAGAAAAAGCAGGCTATAAGCCAGGCGAAGATATTTTAATCGCCATGGATGCAGCTGCTTCTGAATTCTATGATGCTAAAGAAAAAGTATACCACTTCCACCAATCAACTGGAGAAAAATTATCTTCTTCTGATATGGTAAGCTATTGGGCTGATTGGGCTAAGAAATATCCAATCTTTTCTATTGAAGATGGATTAGACGAGGATGATTGGAAAGGCTGGAAAGCACTCAATAAAAAGATTGGTAAGAAAGTACAATTGGTGGGTGATGATTTATTTGTTACCAACACCAAGCGCCTACAAAAAGGTATTGACCAAGATTCTGCTAACTCTATCTTAATCAAAGTAAACCAAATTGGGACACTTACAGAAACGATTGATGCGGTAAAATTAGCGACTCGTAATGGGTACACTAGTGTCATGAGTCACCGTTCTGGTGAAACAGAAGATACCACTATTGCTGATTTAGCAGTTGCCTTGAATACAGGACAAATCAAAACAGGTTCTGCTTCTCGTTCTGATAGAATTGCTAAGTACAATCAATTACTTAGAATTGAAGAAGAATTAGGGGATTCTGGTATTTACCCTGGTCGTGCGCTTTTAGGAAAATAAAATCCAGAGGTCAGATCGCCTTCGGCTGTCAGAAGTCAGATCGCTACGCTGTCAGATGCAAGACGTTGACCGTGTGATGTCAACTACACGTTGTCAACATCATACGTCTGACTTCTGACCTCTGACAGCGAAGCGGTCTGACTTCTAAAAAAACGATCTGACTTCTGTTATTGAGGATTAATAGAAAAAGTACTAACTTAGGTTGTTGAATTCAAGAAAAGAATAAATATGGCCATTCGAAATAATCCTTTTAAACCGCTTATCCGTCAGATACCTGCCCCTTTACGAAACAGGTATTTTTTGTGTTTGCTTTTCTTTATAGGTTGGTTGACGTTTTTTGATAGACATAATATTTTTACACAAATCAAATTACAACAACAGCTAGAGAAGTTAAAAACGGATAAAGTTTTTTATGAAAAAGAAATCGAAACTGTCAAAGCAGATAAGATCGATTTAGAACAAGATACAGAGAAGTTCGCAAGAGAACGTTATCATATGAAAAAGGCAAATGAAGATGTTTTTATCATTGTAGATAAAGAAAAATGATTCATTTACTTTCTAAATTTAGTCAACCTAATCAATTAAAAATAAATAATGGCTGTATTAATTAATGCTAGATCAAAAGTGATCGTTCAAGGATTTACAGGAAAGGAAGGCTCCTTCCATGCTGGTCAAATGATAGAATATGGAACTAAAGTAGTTGGTGGTGTTACACCAGGAAAAGGTGGTCAGGTGCACTTAGGAAAGCCTGTATTCAATACAGTTGCAGAGGCGGTAGCTACTGCAGGTGCTAATGTTTCTGTAATTTTTGTACCTCCTAGATTTGCGGCAGATGCCATCATGGAAGCAGCAGATGCAGGGATTAAGGTAATCATTTGTATTACGGAAGGAATTCCTGTACAAGACATGGTTAAAGTAAAAGCATATATCGAAGATAAAGATTGTCGATTGGTCGGTCCAAACTGCCCAGGTGTAATCACTCCAGGTGGTGCAAAATGTGGTATCATGCCAGGATTCATCCATAATCCAGGTAGAATCGGAATCGTTTCTCGTTCTGGTACCTTAACTTATGAAGCCGTAGATCAAGTAACAAAAGCTGGTTTAGGTCAGTCTACTTGTATCGGTATTGGTGGTGACCCAATTATTGGGACAACAACTAAAGAAGCCGTAGAGTTATTGATGAAAGATAAGAATACGGATGGTATTGTCATGATTGGAGAGATTGGTGGTACTATGGAAGCAGAAGCTGCCGAGTATATTAAGAAATATGGTACGAAGCCCGTTGTTGGTTTCATCGCTGGCCAAACTGCTCCAAAGGGTCGTACAATGGGCCATGCAGGTGCGATCATCGGTGGTGCTGAGGATACAGCGGAAGCTAAGATGAAGATCATGAAGAAGTGTGGTATTAGCGTGGTTAAATCTCCAGCTGATATTGGCAAGACAATGGTGAAGGCTTTGAAGAAGGCTGGGAAGTTGTAAAAAAGAATAGAGAGCCGAGAATAGAGAGTAGAGACAGATTTCGTTTTCTTCGACTATATTCAATAAAAAGCGATTAGAAGGTGACTCTTCTAATCGCTTTTTTATTGTCTGAATCAGAATTTACAGGATTAGAAAATTCTCAGAATTCTGATGCTGCTTACGCTCGGAATTTTAGAAATTCTATAATTTTGTAAATTCTGATTCAGACAATATTAAGTATCGGACTATAAGTCCTCACCAGCAATACTTTGAAAATAACGGGACTCTATAACCCTCAAAAATGCTTTCACTAAATGCTCGACCTTTTCTATAATCTCTGTATCTAAAATTTCCCCATCCGTACTAATTTTCTTCCCAATTCCTTGAAAATGCGCCTTCAATTCATTCGGGATTGGGCCACAAGTAATAGTCGACAGTACCAAATCTAAAGATTCAAAAGCCTTTTTTCCAGAGGAAGCGGCAACTATTAATGCAACAGGTTTTTCAAAAAAGACGGTGGAAGATACATTCCACTCTAGTAGATTTTTTAAATTTCCAGGTAGGCTAAATACATATTCTGGAGTACTAATAATTATACCATCTGCGGCAGTAATTTTCGATTGTAACTCTGTTATTATGGTAGGCATTAAGT